>JAZOAJ010000357.1:0-3608 GCA_045595385.1 Lachnospiraceae bacterium
TATCCTCAGGGAGAAAACTGCAGCAGCTTAATCCAGTTCCGGATCCACATCGATGATGACCTTCATGCATATCTCACGGTTGGCATCGATGTGTCTGTAAGCTTCGATATAATCTTCAAAGGCAAAATGCGCGCTGATCAGCGGATCCAGGCTGATCAGCTTTTTGTTTACAAGATCGATCGCGTCAACATAATCCTCATGGCGGTACATCATTGTAGTGTTGAGGTCGAGCTCGTGGTCGTTGAGGACTGCGAGGTCCGCATTTGCCATTGAGGCAAATACAGCGACAAGGATGATAGTACTGCCTTTGCGGGCACACCTGATCGCCTGGTTTATCGTGATATCTGATCCGGCACAGTCATAGATGACATCTGCCTTGTCAGGACCGAATGCTTCTGCAAGGACCTCTCCGAATTCTCTGTTCTTTGTGTTGAACACATAGTCAGCGCCGCATTGTTTAGCCAGATCCAGCCTGTAGTCGCTGATATCAGTTACCATCACCTCGCTTGCGCCAAGTGCCTTAACGCTCTGGGCGACAAGGTTTCCAATGGGGCCCGCACCGATCACAGCAACCTTGCTGCCTTTCAGTTCACCAAATCTCTTTGCGGCATGCACAGCAACAGCTAGCGGTTCTATCATCGCGCCTTTGGTGTAGCTTAAGCCATCGGGAAGAGGGGTTACCTTTGATGCGTCAACAGCGAAGTACTCACTTGCTGTTCCGGTGGTCTGGAAGCCCATTACTTTCAGCTCTTCGCAGAGGTTGTATTTCCCGTGGGTGCAGGGATAGCATTTACCGCAGTAGACCTGGGGCTCAATGGTGACTTTCTGCCCGACAGTAAAACCGGTAACATTCTCTCCCAGTTTTTCCACGCGTCCTGAAACCTCATGACCCTGGGTGACCGGATAAGAAGTAAACGGATGCTTTCCGTGGTAAACATGTATGTCACTTCCGCACACTCCAATGCGGGCTATCTTTACGAGGACTTCATCATCTGCAGGTTCAGGGATGGGGATATCCCGGAAGATTATCTCTCCGGGAGCTGTCATTACCTGCTGGCGCATTGTTTTATTATCTGTAGACATATCGGCCTCCGTTATTTTTTTAAATATTATAACCCTAAAAACACCGGTGCGCCTGTTTTTTCTGTTTCGTGTTATAATAAAAGAGCCGGATGAGAAAACGATCCGGCAGATTTTGTTTATTTACGGGGGATACATAAAATATGGAAACTATCATTTGCAGGGACAGAAAAGGCACGGACTGCGTAAAATGGGACATAATGAAACCCAGGTTCGGAAGAGATGATCTTCTTGCCATGTGGGTTGCAGACATGGACTTTGCGGTGCCGGAATGTGTCAGGGAAGCATTGATCAGATATTCCGATTTCGGAGTTTACGGATACAGGATGACACCTGCAAGCTATGAGGAGTCATATCTTTGCTGGCAGGAGCGGCATCACGGGATCAGGCCTGAAAAGGAGTGGCTCCGTTTCTCGCAGGGCGGAGTAACCGGCGTTTACATGTGCGTTGCAGCATTTACAGAACCGGGTGATGCAGTTGCTGTCATGACGCCCGCATATCCTCCTTTCCTTAATGCCCCGAAAGACCTTGGCAGGAAGACTGTCACATGTCCGCTTGCAAATGACAGGGGTTATTATACACCTGACTTTGCTGCCATCGAGGAGCTCTTCATCAATGAATCTCCGGCCATGCTGATCTGGTGCGCACCCCATAACCCTACCGGAAGGGTATGGACTGAAGACGAGACAAAAAAACTGCTTGAACTGTGCAGGAAATACAATGTCGTGATACTCTCTGACGAGATCCATCAGGATTTCTGCAGGGAGGGGCACAAGCATGTCCCGATCTATTCTTTCACTGACTATCTGGATCTGGTTGTCTGCCTTAATTCGCCGGCAAAGACATTCAACCTTGCGGGATGCAATTCAACAACGATCATCATTCCTGATGAAACTTTAAGGGCAAAGTATGATAAAGTGCTGCTGAACGCTGGAAACCCCAAGCCGACAACATTTGCCCAGATAGCATATGAAGCAGCATATACAGGCGGAGATGAGTGGCTGGAGAAAGTCCTTGCGCAAGTGGAGAAAAATACACAGATCCTGATCCGAAAACTGGCAGATGCGGATCCGCGTGTAGTTGTAAGCCGCCCGGAAGGAGTTTTCCTTATCTGGATCGATTTTGCAGGAGTGATACCTGCAGATGAAATGAAAGCATTTATTAATGACGAGTGCAATCTGTTCCTTAACCAGGGAACAGAGTTTGGAGGAGATGCGTATGCCACATTTGTACGCATGAATCTTGCAACGTCAGAGGAGATCGTAACACAGGCTGCAGATAATATCGCAGCCGCCCTGAAGAAGAGAAATACTTAAGGAGGATCTTTATGGAGTACGTCAGGCTGAATAACGGGATTGAGATCCCTAAACTGGGATTCGGTACATTCAGGCTCAAGGACGAGGAATGCGCCGGGGCTGTTGCAGGCGCGATCGAATGCGGATACAGACTCATAGACACTGCAGAAGCCTACGGCAATGAGGCAGCTGTCGGTGAGGGGATCAGGAGGAGCGGTATCGACCGGTCTGAACTGTTCATCGTTACAAAGATAAACTTTACCAGTTTCGAGCATCCTAAGGAGACAATAGAAAACTCTTTCAGGGATCTTGGAACGGACTATATTGACCTCATGCTCATCCACTGGCCTTTCGGAAACTACTATGCCGCCTGGCGTGAAATGGAGAAGTACTATGAAGCGGGGAGCATCCGCGCGATAGGTGTTTCAAACTTTGAACCTTCGCAGCTGGTCGATCTGATCGGATACAACAAAGTCGCTCCGGCCATTAACCAGGTTGAGACAAATCTGTACTGTCAGAAGGGATATGAGCGCACGTGGATGGATAAATATCATGTTGCGCACATGGCATATGCTCCTTTGGGGCAGGGGAAAAATAATGACATGTTCAAAGAGCCGATAGTTCAGATGCTTGCTGAGAAATACGGGAAAACTCCGGTACAGATCGCGCTGAGGTTCCTGGTCCAGAAAGATATCGTCGCAATACCAATGAGCAGGTCAAAAGAGCATGTCCTTCAGAATCTGGAGGTGTTTGATTTCGTGCTGACTGATGAGGACATGACCGAACTCGAAACACTTGACAAGGGGCCGGCATTTGCAAGGCATTCAAATGACCCGGAGAGGGTCGAGTGGTCTCTGACGATAAGATAAGCCTGTTTATAACTCGATAAAAAAGTGTAATAGCCGCCACGGGACGGATTCGTCCCATGGCGGATTTTTAATATGATATGATTTATACAGGCAAAGTAAATGAGATAATTTGAAAGGAAAATAAAATGGCAATATTAACTGCAATGACTAAGTATGGCGCCCTGCGCGGGGTGCCGTCAGAAAAGAATGCTGAGCATACCGTGTTCAGAGGCATTCCTTATGCAAAACCACCGGTAGGGGAACTAAGGTTCTCGCGTCCTGTGGATCCGGAATGCTGGGAAGGCGAGCGTATCTGTGACAGATTCAGTCCTGACTGTATCCAGGGCGGACGCAGGGGAGAGCCGGGACCCGCTCAGAATATCAG
>JAZOAJ010000358.1:0-7088 GCA_045595385.1 Lachnospiraceae bacterium
CCCTGTCACCCGCCGAATTCCACACCGCATCCGCCGGCATTTTTCACTTTGTAAAGCGCAGTATCAGCTTGCTTGAACAGTTCTTCCGTTACGGTGCCGGTACCGAATGCCGCTCCTACCGAAAAGGATGTGGCAGGCAGCTTATCATCCATGCCCAGCTGCCTGTTGGCATTTCCGACTTTTATTTTGACCAGGTCTTTGAGGTTCGGTCCTGCATTTCTCATGATGACAGCGAATTCATCCCCGCCAAAGCGGAAGATAAGGTCATCAGCACGAAATTGATGCTTCAGCACAGCTGCTGCCTTTTTCAGCACGAGATCGCCTACATCGTGTCCGTACTGATCGTTTACATTTTTGAACTTATCTACATCCATGACAAGGAGACATAGATTCTCCTCGTCCAGGCTGGCGATCAGCTTTTCATACCCTGCTCTGTTGAAAAGACCGGTGAGTGCATCATGCAGAGCTGCCCGTCTGAGGTCATCCTGTGTCTTCCGGGTTTTTTCAAAGACGTCATTATATGCCTCGGCAAGAAACTGCATCTCTGATGCTCCTGAAAGAGGAACTTTTTGCTGATCCTTGATATAATTGGCTGCTTTTATCAGCGGATTCATGACCAGTTCCAAGCTGATGAATATGACAGCAAGCACTACGATCAGCATGATCACGATCATTATGAACAGAAGAAGGAGCAGTCTGGTAAGAGATTCATAGCTATGATTCTGTTCTTCGTCCAGCGTTCTGATCAGTTCATTCTGGCATGCTTCGACGTCACTAAAGATCTTATCCTTATAAGACTGATATGTTTCATCAAACAGTATATCAATGGCTTTCTGATGTTTGGCTTCAGGAGAAAGAGCTTTATCACTGTCTGTAAGAGCCACATCCCTGATATCAGCAGGAATAAGGCTTTTGTCAAGACCCAGGGATTCACATTCGAGTATCATGGAATAATACTCTATCTCCATGAGTTCATTTGATGCTTCAAGTGCACTTTCAAGATACTGAATGGCCAGTGTGCCCTGCATATAGGGTTCCAGCACTTCTATGGCTTTCTCCCTGCGGCGGTTGACATTAACCTCTATAAAAAAATTATTAATAAATTCTGTTTTTCCAGTGACTGCGAAACTCCTTACCTGCTGTGTAAGATAATCAGAACCTTTGGTCATCTCCGGTGCTTCCCGCTGGCACAACAGATAAATATCCGTATTTGTTCTTAATGTATTATATTTTTTCTGAACATTCACTACCAGGATCATAAGAACAATGATCAAAACCACAGCCGTAGCGACCATCAGGATGTTGATGGTCTTAAGACTTACCGATTTTTTTTGTCTGTTCTTATTATCCACGTTTTTGTCCTTATTCTTCAGCAAGGGCTATGAGTTTTTTCATCTGTTTCGTTATCTCGCAGATCAGATCCGAATAATCCATCTCTGTTCGTGATCTCAAAAACTCAGTTATCTCTGAAACCGGTTTCTTAATGGGAGTGAGTCCCAGATTTGCTGCAACGCCCTTAAGCGCATGCGCCGCTTCAAATGCCGCATTCAAGTCACCGCTCTCAATGGCTTTCGTCAGCCGGTCAGCCTGATTATCCTTAAGCATCAAATTGACCATCTTCAGGTAAAATTCTTCATTGTTCATGCAGATTTCAAGGCCTGCCCCTACATCTGCTCCGTATTCAGTAAGTTTATCAATGGTAAGCACGATTTCCTTCTCCGTAAAAAAACATCGGATTTAATAATAGTCAATTATAATGACAGAAAGATTTTCGGTCAAATTATTTTTTTCTGATCCATTCCTTCAGCAGCTTATGTATTTTTTCGGGAGCATACGGTTTTGCGATATGTGCGTTCATGCCTGCGTTCAGGCAATCTCTTACATCCTCATCATACGCGTTGGCACTGACTGCAATGATTGGCAGGCGCTTATAATATTCCCCTTCCAATGACCGTATGGCAATTGCTGACTCATAGCCGTTCATCACCGGCATCTGAATATCCATCAGGACCGCATCAAAATATCCGTCTTTGTTATCTCTGACACTTTCAAAACCGGCTTTTCCATCCTGGGCGCACTCGATCTGCAGACCAAACTGCTTGAGCAGCATGACTGCGATCTCCATGTTGATCTGGTTATCCTCGACCAGCAGGATCCTTTTACCTGTGAGGTCAACATCCTCAGTGCTGCCTTCGGTTACCCGTTTTGCAGTCTCATTCAATGATTTAAGTTTCAGTTTAACAGTAAATTCAGATCCGTGTCCTACTGCACTTTTCACAGAGATCGTCCCGCCCATGAGTTCAACGACCTTCGCGGTTATGGCAAGTCCGAGACCGGTTCCCCTTATCCGGTTTACAGTTGTTTTTTCTTCACGTGTGAAGCTCTCAAATATGTATGGAAGATAATCCTCACTTATGCCTATGCCGTTATCTCTTACTATGAAAATATATGTATTATTTTCATCTCCTGATATTTCCTCTCTGGCGATCAGATCAACACTGCCGCCTTCAGGTGTATATTTTATGGCGTTGCTGATAATGTTGATCAATATCTGCTCGATCCTCAGTTCATCGCTCAAAACACGAAAATGCCGGATTGTGGAGCGGTCATAAGTGATATTAAGCGATTTGCTTTTTGCCTGAAGCGCCGTGATGTCTTCTATCCTATGGAGAATGTCTTCCAGATCACACGGTGCATTTGAAAGCTGCATCTTGCCGCTTTCTATCTTTGAAATGTCCAGTATGTCGTTTATCAGAGAAAGCAGAAAATGACTGGAAGAGCCGATCTTATCAAGTGCATCATTTACTTTTTCAGGATTTCCCATGCTGTTTTTTGCAATATTCGTATATCCTACAATTGCATTCATGGGTGTACGGATATCATGAGACATGTTAGCAAGGAAGTCATTTCTGGCACTTGTCCTCGCATCAGCCATATTTCTCTGATACTCCGCCTCCCTCTTCATCTGCGCGTCAATGTTGTTTGTCCCTATTATCAGATGTTTTCCATGCCGGTCATCCTGAAGGATTGCTTTCATGCTGACATAATTGGGAACCCCGTCAAGCATCAGGCGGTACTTCATTGTAAAATGTCCGTCCCTTTCAAGGATAGCCATGATCTTTTCCTTGGTAAATATTGAAAGGAACCTGTCCCGGTCTTCTTCAAAGAGCAGGCGGGACATGTTTCTTCTGCTTGTTCCGAAAAAGTCATTACCTGATTTTTCCACCCCGAGCTTGTAATATTCCTTGTCCGCGCTGTATTCAATAAAGCTGTCTGTTTCCGGATCCACAACATATATGCTGAAGTAGTCTCCTGCCAGCGCCTGCGCAACCTTCTGATATGTAATGCTCGCGCTGTGCGCCTCTTCGTATGCCTGGCTTGTGCGCATAAGCTCATCAACGCTGCTTATGCCTATCACCGCATGTCTTGCTTCCTGTTCTATCATGCGCGTGATCTTCATGTATACATAGACCGGTTCATTCCGGAACATCATCCTGAATGTAATTCCGAATGTTCCGTTTGTATCCAGGGCTTTAATTATTTTTTCTTTATCAAATGACTCAAGGAAACGCTCCTGATCATCCTGATGGATTATGGTCTCGAACCGTTTTCTGGCAAAACCTATGAAATCATCGCCCTCGGAAGGAAGGCCCAGCGAGCGGTACATGGGAGATGAACTGTATTCTATGAATCTGTCATTTTCAACATTTACGTAATAAATACAAAAATAGTCAGCAGAGAGCGCCTGCGCAATGCTTGACTGTGAAACTTTCAATACCTCGTCCTTCATTGGACTATTCCTTTCAATTTTTTCTCAGGAGACTGTAGGCTTTTTCGCGTGCCTTTGCCGACTGTCTTGTCATAACAAATGTCAGTACAAGGCTGACAATATATTCAGCGCCGTTTAAAAAGCCCCATTCCCGCTGAAGCTTTCGCAACTTTCTGTACCAGTTCCAGTATTCCTTACCGCCCCTTCGCTCAGCAAAAGTATTTCCGATCCTTGCATCAACCAGAACTGTATCCAGATTGGCAAGCTTAAATCTTTTTGCCAGCATTCTGCTCCAGAGGTGATAATCCTCAAGCAGAGGAAAATGCTGATAATTTCCGGCCTCAAGAACTGCATCTTTTCTGAACATTACAGTCATGTGGTTCAGCGGGTTTCTTAATTTTCCGTATCTGTATACTTTGTCAGGCATCTCCGGCATGTGTTTTTCGCGGATGATCTCTCCTTCGGTAATGAACTCAGCTATCGATCCGCCGCATGCCGCCACATCCGGATGAGAATTCATGAACTCAACCTGTAGCCTTAGTCTTTCGGGGCGGGCAATGTCATCTGTATCCATGCGCGCCACAAGTTCTCCCCGGCACTTTTCAATGCCTTTGTTCAAAGCTGTACCCAGTCCCCGGTTTTCCTCAAGCCTTACAAGCACCAGAGGCACACATCCGGCAATCTCATGGCGGGATATCACATTTTCCTGTTCTTCGGTAATCGGCCCGTCACAGACAAGCACCACTTCATCAGGTCTGTGTTCCTGGTCTGCAGTAATACTGTTAAGTGCTTTTTCAAACCAGTCGGGTTTTTCTTTTTTATAAAGGCTCATTAATACGGAGATCATTATTTTATCCAGCGTTTCTTAAATGTCTTGTAAAAACCTGAGCTGAAAAGTTTAGCATAAAGTGCTGAAGCTCCCGGAATACGGTTCAGTTTCATGAGGGTCTGGTATTTCTTTTCTGTGGCCTGAGCTATATCAGGAGCAGCTTCGGAAATAAACTGTCTGAATTCAGATGCCTTTTCTCTTCCTGCCTTCTTTTCCGGGCTTTTTACAAGGACTGCAGCATAGTAGCTGGTGACGACATTTCCTATCCTCCAGCCTGCAAAACTCCTTTGGGCATCATCCATGGCTGTTTCACTGTAATGGTTTATCAGATTCTTAAGAACCGCCAGCAGATGGCCTGATTTCTGTCCCTGATTGGCAAAATTCACGCTCTGAGTGCTGCTGCCGGTCTGATATTCATAGAAAAAACATGGGATCAGAAGAATGTTCCTTGCATGCATGAAGGGAAGGATCGCATACTCCTGGTCCTCAAAGAAAATGCCTTCACTCATTCTTATCCCGGCATTTCTGTAAAACGCTGTATTATACATGAGTCCATGGAACATCTGACAAGAAAGGATTTCCTCTTTCTGTTTGACGAATTCAGAAATCGGAAGCTCCTTTTTTTCTTCCCCAGCCCCGTAAGCCAGGGATACACCTGTTGCCATGTTTACAGTATGGAAGCCTGTGCTTACAATGTCCGCATTGCTTGTTTCAAGCGTATCTAATACTTCTTTTAAATTATCTGTGAGGATCCAGTCATCAGAATCAATGACTTTATAATATCTTCCGTTTGCAGCATCAATTCCGGCATTGATCCCGGAACCATGCCCGCCGTTTTCCTTATCTAAGACTTTGAAACCATCCGGGTACCGCGCAGCCCATTCTTTTGCTACTTCAAGGGTATTATCCGTAGAGCCATCATTTACGATGATGACCTCAAGCCTGGGATCCATTGTCCCGTCTTTATAGATATATGTTTGGAGTCCCCGGCTTATAAAAGCTGCAGAATTATATGACGGGACAGCTATGCTCAACTGCTTCATGTTTTACTTTGATCCTTTGCGTCCAAGAACAACTCCTACAGTCTTGATCAGGATCTTTAAATCAAGCCCCAGATTCCAGTTTCGGATATATTCATTGTCCAGACGTACGATCTCTTCAAAATCTGTTATGTTGCTTCGTCCGCTTACCTGCCACAATCCGGTGATACCGGGTTTAAATGACAGTCTGCTCTTATGATGAGCCTCATACTGTTTGAATTCATCCACTGTCGGAGGTCTGGTGCCGACCAGGCTCATGTCGCCTTTGAATACATTCCAGAATTGGGGAAACTCGTCAAGCGACCAGTCTCTGATCCTATGGCCGATACCGGGAAGTATCCGGGGATCATCTTCCATTTTGAACATGAAGCCCTGCATCTCATTCTGAGCCATGAGTTCCTTTTTGCGTTCCTCCGCATCCATGTACATTGACCGGAATTTATAAATATAAAAGATCCTTCCGTTTTTACCCACTCTCTGCTGTTTGAACAGCGCCGGGCCCGGATCCTTCGCTTTTATCTGGGGTGCTATTATGATATAGAGGATTCCTGTAATGATCAGTCCGAAGAAGCCTCCTATGATGTCCGCTACTCTCTTTATGTTGAGCTGAAGACCGGACGCGAAGTTGTTGGAGAAAGTCAGTACTGACCTTCCGGCCAGTTCGCCGGTCATCGCATGAGGCAGTTCATATGGGAAATCAGAGAGGGAAAGGTGTACAACAACTCCGGCTTCAATAAGATATTCTGCAAGCGAGAGCCTCTCAGATTCATCATCGATCGCGATCAATACGGCATCCACCACATTTGCAAGCACATACTCTTTTATTTCGTTATATTCACATGCGATCCTTTCACCGTCGTATGTTTCCTGCCGGTCTCCGTTTTTAAGTGCCAATCCGCTCAGATAGAAATCGTTGAACTTCTGTTTCCTGAGCGAATCCAATATGCCGTCAATATGCGTCGTTTCTGAGATTATGAGCATATGCGGCCTGTTTGGGTTATTGTTATAGCGTTTCCTTACAATGTTCTTATAGACACATCTGCCGAACCATATTAATAGAAAGGCAGCTATGGCTACATAGCCGAACATAAGTCTGGGGAGTACCTCTGACTGCTTTGTTACATATAGATACAGCAGGAAAATAACAAGAGTGATAACTACCTGAAGCAGCACACTGACCATTTCAAGCCATTTATTCCTGTACAGCACATTGTGGTAGGTTCTTGTAAAGACGGCAACCAGTAAATATATGACCATCAATATGATACCGAAACTCACCGGGGCAGTTCCCAGATAGTCTACAGTATTGAAGCCAAATCTGATCACATAACCGATAATGTATGAAATTGCAAACAGAATAAGGTCAAGGATATAAAAATCGATATGCTTGCCGAATGCGGATGTTCTCTTATACATTTATCAAGCCTTTCATTAGTGTCTGAACATACAC
>JAZOAJ010000359.1:0-3432 GCA_045595385.1 Lachnospiraceae bacterium
CCCGGTAAGATCCTCACCGAAAAAGCCCAGGCCGAAGCCCTTATGGGCGCATTGCAGCAAAACACCGCCTGCCCTCTCGCCGCGTTCGGCGATCAGGATGTCTTTATAACCTTTTTCTTCCGCGGCAATGGCAGCAGCCATTCCTGCCGCTCCTGCGCCTATTATGAAAATGTCAGTTTGCATCGTCCTCATCGCTGTATCATCTCGCTTCCGGGTCCGTCTTTTCTTATGTCATATATGTTTTTCCCAAGGCAGGAGCTTAAAATGCGCATGATCTTTTCAGCGCAGTATCCGCCCTGGCAGCGTCCCATGCCCGCTCCTGTGCGGCGTTTGACTCCGTCAAGCGTTGTGGCTCCACGTTTTATCGCCTCGAGGATCTCGCCCCTGCTGATGTGTTCACATCTGCATATTATCTCAAAGCAGTCCTCGGAAAGGGTCGCAAGGAGAGGAGAGTCCTCCTCGATAAGAGCAGATACTTTCGGTATGCCTTTTCTGATGGGAGAATAAACAGGCTTCAACCCGGGTTTCTTCTCAAGGGAGTTTATTATCAGCGAGGAAATATGACCGCCCAGTTCATTTGCGCAGGTGATCCCCGGAGTCTTTATGCCGATCAGGTCAAAGAATCCGTCTTCCTCAAGGATCACGAAATCATTCAGGCTCCTGTCTGAAATGGAGCCGTCTTCGCTAGTGCAATAGGGATTGGGACGGGCCGCCCCGAAGTTTCTTATGATCTTATCCATCGGAAGAGAAGGGATAAGTGACCTGCATTTTTCCTTGAGCTCCTGTATCCCGCCTGTATCGGTAGAGCCGTCAGGGATACCGTCTGCCTTCCTTCTGGTCGGCCCTGCGAGGATGTTCCCGGAGCATGTGGGAACAAGCGTCAGGCCCTCACCCTTGTTTTCAGGTTCCACAGAGATGACATGGCTTATGATGTCTCCCTCGGACCTGTCAAAAACAAGATAATCTGCCGCAAGAGGCAGCAGCCTGACTGATGGGCGGGATACCATCTCCCAGAGCCTGTCAGCGGAAAAACCCGCGCAGCAAAGAACTCTCTTGGCAATATATGTGTTGTTTTCAGCTTCGATCATGAACCCGCCGTCAGCACGCGTTATGTTCAAAGCTTCTTCATTGAAATAGAACTGCACGCCGTTGGATGAAGCATTTTCAAACGCCGCTATGCCAAGCTCCCAAGGGTCAACAGTATAGGTGTTTTCAGAGTAAAGTGCGGATGAAACTCCGGCGCACAGGGCCGGCTCAAGCTCATATACACTGCGGCTGTCCAATATCTTTATGTCTTCAATGCCGTTTTGCTTTCCGCTTTCGATCTTCTTTTTCAGTACCCTGTCAGCATTAGGCCCGAAACTGAGCATGAGAAGACCGGTCTTTCTGTAACGGACATCCAGTTCTTCGCAAAGGGTTGGAAATGACAGGGAAGCCTGCCTTGTAAGGCGTGCTTTTAAAGAACCGGGGTGCTGGTCGTAGCCCTGGTATATGATGCCGGTGTTGGCACGCGTGATCCCGGTGCAGACATCTTCGCGTTTTTCAATGACTGCTATGTCCAGGTTATATCTGCAAAGCGCCCTGGCCGCAAAGCAGCCGAGGATGCCGGCTCCGATTATGAGTACGTCACATTTTCTGATCATTACAAGTTATCCTTCATCAGGAATACCTTTACTGCAGAGCCTTTCATCAGTCCTTCAGCATCGCGGGGAACACGGATGTAGCCGTCAGCCGCGGAGAGGACAGACACCATGCCGGATCTTGAATGAAGGGGGATGGCAGAACCGCCCTCAATACGGACGGGCATTATCTCTTCACGCCCGTGGTTGGAAGGGATGTTGGCAGAAAGGATGCATTCTGTGCTTTTCTGCGGGTCTTTTGCGCCAAGCATTTTATAGATGGCAGGCGCGGCAAACAGCCTGAAAATAAAGTATGTCGCCTGCGGGTGACCCGGCAGCCCGAACACAGGCTTTCCGGTGCACATTGCAAAAATAGTCGGCTTTCCGGGCTTTATTGAAATACCGTGGAACAGGACATCTCCAAGTTCGGCAAGAGCTTTGAAGGTATTGTCTTTTTCGCCGACGGAAGATCCGCCGGATATCAGCAGAAGATCGCACTCTGACAGCGCTGAATATATAGTGTGTTTAAGAAGTTCAAAGTCATCTTTTACGATCGGATATACGACCGGGATGGCGCCTGTCTCTCTTACCTGGGCGGCGAGCATGACTGAATTGATGTTCCTGATCTGCGCGCCTGAAGGTGTTTCTGTGTATTCAACAAGCTCGTCTCCGGTGGAGATGATACCGGCCCGGATCTCTTTGAAAACAGTTACATCTGCGATACCGAGCGCAGCAAGGACTGCTATGCTGCGTGAACTGATGGTATCTCCCTTATGAAGCACAACGCTGCCTTTGCGGACGTCGTCGCCTTTGCTGTTTACGTTTTCAAGCTTTGAGACCGGCTTATACACATATCTGAATTCATCTCCGGGGTCATCGGTATATTCGATCATGCTCACTCCATCGGAGCCTTCAGGCAGTCCTCCGCCGGTGGCGATCCGCATGCAGTGTCCTTTCTTAAGCGCTGCGGACGGGAGCTCTCCCATCTTTATCTCGCCGTCACAGATGAGCATGGCAGGAATGGAGTCAGAGCAGCCGTAAGTATCATCAGCACAGACGGCATATCCGTCCACTGTCGAACGGGAAAATGCCGGAAGATCTTCAGGGGAGATCAGGTCTTTGGCACAGATCCTTCCCAAAGAATCTGCAAGGGATACCGACTCGGTACAAACGGCATCGGTTATGTTTTCCAGGATAAGCTCCAGGGCGGGGCCCGGCTCTGTTACATTAAGCATTTCAGCCTCTTTTCATTTCATGACCTCGGGTTCCTTTTAGATTATAACTCAAACATATAATTCTGTGGAATGCTGTATTTTCATATGATAAAATCTTTTTAAGAAACGGAGGTGAAGACATGTCCGCATTGAAAGGCTATATGGGCAAGGTCCTCAAGATCGATCTATCATCACAAACCTCTGAACTGTTTCCTTGGTCTGATGAAGACCGGAAACGGACTATCGGCGGCAAGATCATGGCAGCCGATATCCTGTTTCAGCATGTTCATCCCGGGATGAAAGCATTTGATGAGGATAACTGGATAGTAGTAACAACAGGTCCGCTCACGGGATCGGGATGCCCGAACACATCAAGATTTAACATTTCAACCATTTCACCGCTTACCAACATAATCACTTCCTCCAACTGCGGAGGCAATTTCGGCCTGTCCCTTAAAAGGGCAGGTTACGATGCCTGCATAATAACCGGAAAGGCAGCTATGCCGATCACGGTAAATATCACAGAGGATGATGTGACATTCGAAGATGCGTCTGCGCTTTGGGGGCTTCTGATCTCCGAAGCACAGGAAAAACTGCCG
>JAZOAJ010000360.1:0-7963 GCA_045595385.1 Lachnospiraceae bacterium
TTGATCCACATCTGGTTTATCTTCTCTGTGGTCTCGCTGTCAAAGTTTACCATGATGGCGGTGTGGCTGATGGCTTCCTCGCTTGGATACTGGGAAAACAGCTGCCTGTAGACCTGATCGGCCGGAGCGGTGATCACATACTCGCCGCTGCCTCTGTCCTCTTCTTCCTCAAAGAAATATCCGAGGTCATATTCTTCGGTCTCTTCTTCGTCTTCTTCAGCTCCGTAGCACCAGTCGGCGTATTCGAATATCCTGTCATCATCTCCTCCGGAGATAACGGATGTGTAGCCGACATAGTACATGTTCCTAATGACGTTGTCAGGCCTTGAGATGTAGTTGATGAAAGCCTCCGCGGCGTGCTGCTTCGCGCTGTCGCCCTCGACGCCCTTCTTGAGCATCACCCATCCGTCGAAATAGATATTTGACGCTTCTTCCGGCACGGCGAATTCCAGTGTGAAGTCATCCTCATCCGCCTGGTCCAGCGTATATACAGAGTCACCTGACCACTGGTAATTAGCCACGATCTTGCCTGTCATCATGTCGGCTTTGCCGAGTTCTGTCTCAAATGAGTATACATTTTCCTTCGCGTCTTTGAGGAACTGAAGCGCCTTGTCCATTGTCTCTTCGGACACGTCGTTCATCTCCTCTTCAAGGCGCTCCCTGTAATCAGACGCTGACAGGAACTCTTCGCTTGTCAGCAGGTCGTGCTTGATCGCGCCTACCGCGACAAAATACGAATCCCTGACATTATCCTTGATCGTTATCTTCTTCCTGAACTTCGGATTGACAAGCACGTTCCAGCTTGACGCTTCCTCCGCTGTCATCTCTTCGGGATTATAGACTATGCCCGTGATGCCCCACATGTATCCGGCCGCATATCTGCTCCAGGGTTCGCCGTTGATCTCATGGTTTTCAAATATGTCCCTTATGAACGGGGATACACCGTTTGCATAATAATTATACTCATCGTCTTCATCGAAGAACTCTTCCGAAAGCGGCTGAAGCTCGCCTTCGTCCATCAGCTTCATGAACATGTATTCAGAAGGGCAGACCAGATCGTATACATCTCCTATGCTCAGGCTGTTGTAAAGGTCTTCATTGGTTCCGAAGCAGGAATACTCGACCTTGACCTCGATCCCGTAGGTTTCAAGATACCACTCCTCGAAATCCTCCAGCATAGGGTTTTCGCCGATGATGTCTCCGCTCTCAAGGTCGATCGTCTCGTCCTCGTCCCAGTTGCCCTCGTCGATGTACTCTTCCCAGTTGCTGACGCGGAGGACGACATGCTCCGGCTCTTTTTCGTCATCCGCACGGGATTCTGCCGCAAAGCTGAAGGCCATGATGACCGCCAGCGCAGCGCACAGTATCGTGAGGAGCTTTTTAATGGACTTTTTCATTTGCCCGCTCCTCCTTTCTTCCCGCGCTCACATTCATGACTATGACTATCAGGACAACGAGGATGAATATGACTGTCGTCAGTGCCCAGAGTGCTGTCTTGATATGTGTCTGCGCGCCTTTGGTCGCATTTACCACATAAGTGCTTATGGTATCAAATGTAGCCGGCTTGGTATATGTTGCTATGAAATAATCATCCAGGGACAGCGTTATGGAGAGCATGAAGCCTGAGATTATGCCCGGCAGTATCTGCGGTATTATTATCTTCCTGAGCGCGGTGCCCGGAGTGGCTCCGAGATCGAGGGCGGCTTCATAGAGCGAAGGATCCATCTGTTTGAGCCTCGGGATCACCGAAAGGTAGACAAACGGTGCTCCGAGCGTCACATGTCCCACAACGAGGGGAACATAGGAATCCTTGGCTATGCCGAGAACGACCACGAGCAGTATGCATATGGAAAAACCTGTTACCACGTCGGCATTGATGACAGGCACCTGGTTTAGGCTCTCGGTAAATGCCCTGCGCCTCCTGCCGGAATAAAACGCGCCTATCGCCCCGAGTGTTCCGAGTACGGTCGCGAGGACCGATGATCCGACAGCAAGGATTATCGTTCCCACTATCATGTTCACCAGATCGGGGGTGGTGAACAGCGTGACATAATTGTGAAGGGAAAATCCCCTGATCGCGCCTATGTGCGTAGCGTCCGTAAAGCTGTATACGATCAGCATGAGGACGGGGACGTACATGAAAGCCAGCACGATCCCGAGGAAGATGGGACGTCCGATTCGTTTCATCACAGGATCGCACCTCCCTTCAGCTGATCACTGTTCTCGCCCTGTTTGCCCGTGGCAAGTGAGAACACAAAGATGATGGCCAGCAGTATGAGTGATATCATCGATCCGCCGTGCCAGTTGTATGCCGAGAAATAACTTCCTATGAGGCTTCCCATGATGTATGTGCTGTTGTAGAGCATGTCAAGGACGACATAGTTGGTCATTGCCGGAAGGAATACCATCGATACACCGCTTATTATCCCGGGCAGGGAGAGCGGGAGCGTGACCTTCAGGAATGCCTTTGAGCTGCTTGCTCCCAGATCTCTTGCCGCCTCTACATATGACTGGTCCAGGTTGATCAGCGTGTTGTAGATTGGCAGGATCATGAACGGAAGGAAGTCATAAGTCATGCCTATGATCGCGTTCAGGAAAGGATACATCGCGAGGTTTCCCTCGATGAGCGTCAGCACTTCCTTGAGCGCCGATATCCTGAGCGAAAAGTTGATCCACATCGGGACCACAAATATGAAGATGAGCACTGCCTTTGCCTTAATGCGGCTGTGCGCAAGAAAATATGCCGTCGGATAAGCTATGAGAAGGCATACGAGCGTGGAGATCACAGCTATGACGATACTGTATCCCAAAGTACCCAACGTATTAGGATCGGTAAAAAATCCCAAAAGGTTATTGAGCGTGAACTGACCCTTGCCGTTGGTGAAGGCATAAAAGACGATCACAAGGAGCGGGGCCGCCACAAACAGTATGAGCCACAGTATGTACGGTATGCCCAGTGTTTTTCTGGAAATAGATAATCTCTTCATCAGCGTTTCACCCTGAACTTCATCTTTGAAGGATCCATCAGGAGTCCTACGTGGTCCTCCATGTTCCACAGATATTCATCGTCGACGACGAAGTCCTGTCCGAGGTCTGTACGGATGACATAGCTGTAATGGTCGCCCTTGTAAATGAGGTTGCTTATGTATCCTTCAACAATGCCTGATTCATGATCATCAGTCATCACAATATCCTGCGGCTTTATGGCAACTTCTATCTTTACCTTGTCAGGATCTATTGTCTCGCCGCGCGAATCCGCAACGCTTCCGTCCTCCAGGCGCCTGCTGCCTTTTATGATGCTGGTGATGTCCGCCTCTATCGCGCTGCCGTTGTACTCAAGGTTATAATTCCTGTTGACCTCCGCAGTGAAGATGTTGGTATTGTCTTCAGCGATCATGACATGGATATTGTCAGGGTCAACCTTCATCCCGATAGTATTTCCGGAAATGGCTGAGTGCACCGACTGGATCACCATCTCATTCTTTCCTGACACGACAGTGATCTCATAGTGAATGCCCTTGAATATGACGGAATCGACCCTGCCCCTGATGGTGCCTTCCTCAGGAGAGGTCATGATAACGTCCTCCGGCCTCACGACAGCAGTTATGTGGGTGCCCTCGGGGATATCGTCCACGCAGTCAAATTCGGCACCGCAGAACCTGACCTTCAGATGTCCGGTCATGACGCCGTTGAATATGTTGCTCTCTCCGATGAAGTCAGCCACGAAAGCGTTCTTCGGCTCGTTGTAGATGTCCTCCGGGGTTCCTATCTGCTGTATCTTTCCCTCGTTGATGACGACTATCTTGTCCGACATCGTAAGGGCTTCTTCCTGGTCATGGGTAACGTAGATGAATGTGATGCCCAGCTCTTTGTGCATCGCCTTGAGCTCAAGCTGCATCTCTTTTCTCATCTTGAGGTCAAGGGCGCCGAGCGGTTCATCGAGCAGAAGGATCTCAGGCTCATTTACCAATGCCCTGGCTATGGCTATCCTCTGCTGCTGCCCGCCGGACAGAGTGGAGATCTTTCTTCTTTCAAATCCTTCGAGGTCAACAAGGTCAAGGACTTTCTTAACCTTCTTCTCGATCTGGTCCTTCGGTACTTTTTTCTGGACAAGTCCGAACGCGATGTTCTCAAACACGTTCATGTGCGGGAACAGGGCGTATCTCTGGAACACGGTATTTATGGGGCGCTTGTGCGGCGGATATTTCGTGATGTCCTCACCGTTCAGCAGTATCTCGCCGCCGGTGGGGAGCTCAAATCCCGCTATCATCCTTAACGTGGTGGTCTTTCCGCATCCGGACGGGCCCAGGAGCGTAACGAATTCACCGCGCTTTATCTCGAGGTTAAAGTCCGAGACCGCCGTTATGCCGCCTTTATAGGTCTTGGACAGGTTCTTAAGTTCGATAATGTTGCTGCTCTGTGACATTGTATCTCTTCCTTTTTTAAAAACTCGGCGGTGTGCTCACCCATATGAATCTCGCGGGTCTGGTGTAGGGGTTCTCTATCCAGTGGTTCCTCCCGGAATCATAGTAGAAACTCTCCCCTGCCTTCGCGGTGAACACATCATCCCCCAGATGCAGTTTTACCTTTCCGCTGATGACAAATCCGAACTCCTCTCCCTCGTGGGGCTTATCGGGCGCCAGTTTGTTGCCCGGCTTCAGTTCCACCAGAAGAGGCTCCATGCTGTTCTTCTGCGCGACAGGCACGATCCACTGTATGCTGTTCCCGTCATCATCGATCTTCTCGAAGAAATCTTCTTCGGAATATACAACGGGTTCATTTCCGGCTTCTGTGAAAAACTCGGAAGGGGTTGAGCCGAGGCACTCTATGATGTCCAGCAGAGTGATCACCGACGGCGCGACCTGACCGTTCTCAAGCTGGGAAATGTACCCCTTGGTCAGTTCGGTCCTGTCGGCCAGTTCCTGCTGTGTGAGATTCAGCGCCTGCCTCAAACTCCTTATCTTTCTTCCAATGCTTTCGGTTACCTGTTCAGTCTGCATTTCCGCCGCCTCTTTATCAAACTTTTTGTTTGAAATTACTAAACTTCATTGAGAATATATGTTTATCACTGAAAAGTCAACACAAGTTATCAACAAAGCACAAAAAAAGCGCGCCCTGCGGCGCGCCTTTCAGATCGGTCTTTCAGTGATCAGCCTACGATGGCGTTCATCTTTGCAACGATGGCGTCTGCATCTGTTCCGTGAACATAGCATGCTTCCTCAAGAGACTCTCCCTGTGCTGACGGGCAGCCAAGGCAGTGCATGCCGGTTTCAAGAAGAATGGGGATAAGACGGTCATCTATTCTTAAGATCTCGCCGATTGTCATGTCCTTTGTGATTGTCATTTCTTTCTCCTCCTAATGTATGTCAGTTCAGATTCAATGGGCATTATAATATAATGCTTTCTGTTTTTCAATACGGCTTATTCCTGCGGATTATTGAATATTTTGTGAATGAGCGTTTTTTTTGCTTGTATTCCCTAATCTTTAGTATTACGATAGGTTACAGATAATTTTTAATGTTACAAGGAGGTAATAGATCATGAAGCTTGTTGATAAAGAGACCTGCCTCGGATGCGGTGCCTGCGAAGGCGAGTGCCCTGTTGGAGCTATCGCTCTCGGCGATGACGGCAAGGCTGAAGTAAATGACAACTGCATCGAGTGCGGAGCTTGCGAGAGCGCATGCCCCGTTGGAGCAATTTCTTAATTTACAAAAACCTGCAAATACCTCCCGGCCATATGGTCCGGGAGGTATTTTTTTATCATATGTTCTTCCTTACTTCAGAGATCGGGATGCCTTTTTCCTGCGCTATCTTTGCAAGATCATCATATTCATATTTTTCCTTTTTTACCCCGTGTCCCTGCGCGGTCTTCTTCCTGACCGGCCCGTACTGCGTTTCCACCGTTTCGATCGTTCTTTTAAGTGTATAGCGCTTTGAGACATTTTCCCGCACGCCAAGCGTTGTCGTATGGGCAAATATCAGATCCGTCATCTTCTCCCTGTCGCCTTCCCTGCACATTACGCAGAGCAGCGTGCCGGGTCGGCATTTCTTCATGCCGACCGGGACGGTATATACCTCGAGAGCCCCGTTCTTAAGGAGCACGTCCATGGCAAAACCTATCTCCTCGCCAGTCATGTCGTCAATATTGCAGGCCAGCTCAGTAACGTATTCTCCGCTTTCGCTCTCACCGAGGATCGCTCTCACGCAGTTTGCTCTTTCGAAATCTTTCTTACCCATGCCGTAACCGATGGCAGAAACGGCCATGACAGGCATGTCAGTGAATTCCTGCACAAAGTATTTAAGGAGAGCTGCTCCGGTGGGCGTGCACAGTTCGCTCTTTATCTGCCCGCCGTAAACCGGTATCCCTTTAAGTATCAGCGCTGTTGCAGGCGCGGGTACCGGGAGTATCCCGTGTGCGCATTTAACGGTGCCTGCTCCCACATGGACAGGTGACGCGATGACTCTGTCCGGTGCAATGCGCTCCATCAGCATGCATACGGCAGTCACATCCGCAACAGCGTCCATTGTCCCGACTTCGTGAAAATGTATCTGATCCACAGGGACTCCGTGCACGGTGCTCTCCGCCTGGGCTATCAGTGAATAAACGGCCATTATGTCTTGTTTCACCTTGTCAGACACATTCAGATGATCCATTACAATGTGTCCGATACCGTGCATGCTGCTGTGGCTGTGATGGTACTCATTGCCGTCAGCATCCACATGCACATGATCGTGGTCATGATCGTGGCCGTGCTCATGGTGATGGCTGTGTTCTTCTCCTTCTTCCTCTTCTCCCACCAGTACTCTCATGTGGGTGCCTGTGATACCGCATTTTTCGGAAGGTTCAGCGGTAAAGCATACGCCGGGTATCCCGGCGCTGTTCAGCGTCCCGACAAATGCGTCTCTTTCGTCCTTATCAAGTAATTCAAGGAGGGCTGCGGTGAGCATGTCGCCCGCGGCTCCCATGCCGCAGTCAAAGTACAGAGTCTTCATTATCTATCCTCCCTGCCTTTTATGTGGTTGATCATTCCCGCCAGATATCCCGCACCGAATCCGTTGTCAATGTTCACGACCGATACGCCGCTGGCACAGGAATTGAGCATCGAAAGCAATGCCGAAATGCCGTTAAAGGAAGCGCCGTAACCTACACTCGTAGGGACCGCTATGACCGGGCAGTCCACCAGTCCTCCTATCACGCTGGCGAGCGCGCCTTCCATGCCGGCTATCGCGATCACGACAGTGGCGTTCATCAGATCATCAAGATGTGCCATGAGCCTGTGGAGTCCGGCAACGCCCACATCGTAGAGCCTTACCACTTCATTTCCGTGAAACTCGGCTGTGACAGCGGCTTCCTCGGCTACCGGTATGTCGGACGTGCCGCCGGTCGCTACTACTATCTTTCCGATCCCTGAAGGTGCGGGGACATTTCCGACTATGGCTGCGCGTGCCTTTTCCCTGTAATCTATCTCATGAACTTTGGCCACCTCATCTGCCGATCCCTTTGACAGTCTGGTAATGAGTATGGTCCCGACACCATTTGTCTTCATGGTATCGATGATGCCAATGATCTGCTCCGGTGTCTTGCCGGCGCCATATATCACTTCTTCCGCCCCCTGCCTGAGTCCCCTGTGAAGATCGATCTTTGCGAATCCGATGTCTTCAAACGGTTTCTTCTTAAGGGCGAGCACAGCGTCGTCCACGCTGACTTTCCCTGTCCGTACATCCTCAAGCAATGCTCTTATTTCTGTGTTCATTTATTTTCCGATCCTTATCATTACCTTTGTTTAGAAGTATCTGTATGTAACTGATTATAACCGCAAGGAACCTGCTGTTCAAATGATTTTGTCCGCATGCAAAAAAGCCGCAGCCCGTCCGACTACAGCTTCTTTACTCTCAGCGCCCTTATGGCGTTTAAAACGGCAAGCACCATGATCCCCACATCGGCAAATATCGCCAGCCACAT
>JAZOAJ010000361.1:0-2865 GCA_045595385.1 Lachnospiraceae bacterium
CAAAGTACCAACGTCAAAGGGATTGAGGCTGTTCCCCGTGATCATACCGAGTCCCATGATCACCTGTGAAGCGATCGCGATGGCATTGACGCCTTTCTCAGGTTCTGAAGAGTGAGCTTCATGGCCATGGACTTTAATGAAGAATCCGTCATATGTTGACATGATATACCCGGGTTTGATGCCTATCTTCCCTGTGGGCACATCAGGCATCATGTGAAGAGCGAATATAGCATCCACTTTAGGTTCCTTAAGCACTCCGCTGTACATGATAGCCTGAGCGCCGCCATCGGTTTCCTCTCCCGGCTGAAAAATGAGCTTGATCACGCCTTTGAGACTGTCCCTGATCTCTGATATCAGTTTGGCCGTGCCCAGGAGTATTGCCATGTGTCCGTCATGGCCGCAGGCATGCATCACACCATCATGACACGAACAGAAAGGAAGGTATGTCCTCTCTCTGATAGGAAGTGCATCCAACTCAGCCCTAAATGCGATCACCGGACCCGGAATGCCGGTGTCCATGATGGCCACAACTCCGGTTCCTCCTATTCCGGTCCTTATCTCGAACCCAAGACCTTTTAATTTTTCAATTATATATTCAGATGTCTCAAACTCTTTAAAGCTGAGTTCCGGATATTGATGCAAATGCCTCCTGTTCTCTATTGCTTCAGGAAGGATCTTGTCAACTAGTTTATTTATCATATGTCTATCCCCCTAATTCGTTTAGTATATATGTTTTCGGTAACCGTCATATAAACAAACTCATATCCGACTCTTCTCCGGAGCCGAGGAAGGTGGATACTCCTCCCAGTTCTATCCCGTCAATGAGTTCTTCCCTGTGGATCCCCATGATATCCATGGACATCTGGCATGCTACAAGCCTTACGCCGTGCTCCTTGGCGCTTTCTATGAGGTCCTCAAGCGATATGATACCTTTTTTCTTCATGATGCCGCGGATCATCCTGGGCCCTGCGCCTAACATGTTCATCCTCGAAAGTCCCAGCTTATACGTTCCTCTTGGCATCATCATTCCGAACATCTTCTCGATGAAGGTCTTGGCTACGTTTACCTTCTCGGGTCTCCTTAATATGTTCAGTCCCCAGAAAGTGAAGAACATGGTCACCTTTCTTCCCATTGCAGCCGCACCGTTTGCGATTATAAATGCTGCTATGGTCTTATCCAGATCTCCGGAGAACACTACGAAGGTTTTGTCGTGGGGCCTCTCTGCCGACTGAGTCTCACTCACCTTCTCAGCCTTGGTGATCATGGCTTTTATCACACCATCTTCAAAGCTTATATCATCCAGCTTGTTTCCGGTCCTATCGCACCATATCCTTATGTCAGAGTAAAAAGCATCCTCCGTCGCTTCTACTTCTATCCTTTCTCCGTTGGGCTTATCCCTCAAATAGTCGGCTACCTTGACGATTGGCCCCGGGCATTTGAGCCCCTTGGCATCGACAAAGACCGGAGGTGTGTTTGCTCTCACTTCATCCATATATTTTTTATATTCTTCGTATCCCCCGTCAAGAGAAGCGACCTCAAATCCCTTGGCCGCCAGTATTTCAGCAGCCTCATCGCCTCTGACCCCGGTCTTGCAATAGACGATGATCTTCTTATCCGCTGCCAGTTCTTCACAGTCATCGAATCCTTTGGAAAGCGGCAGGTTGATCGCTCCGTCTATGCTTCCGAGAATCACTTCATCCGGTTCTCTGACATCTACGAGGATCGCATCGCGGCGTTCTTCAGAAAGTTCTCCGGGTTTGATATGTCTAAAAGTGCCCATATTTAAATCTCCTTTTCGCAGTAGTGTTAACAACTGTATTATATTTTAATCCGGGTTTTTGTATCACAGGATCTCCGGGATTACGATACGTCCTTTTCCGCCACAGTACTTCGTTGTCTCATCAATGATCCTCTGTGCTGTTTCCAACAGGAGCGCATCATCCGTTGCCTGGTTCCCCTGTACTATATAAAAAATATTTCTTGTGTTTTCATCTACCTTCGTCTTCTCAACCTGGCGGATCTCAAGTCTGCACAGGATCTCATTTGCATCATCACAGTAACTGTATTCATGTGCATTTAAAACCACAGGTTCTTTCTGTCCTATCGGAACAAATTTTTCTGTTCCGTCCGTAAAGCGAAGACACACATTCCCATCCACATGATCGATGTCATGTGCGCCAAGAGCCAGCTTACTCTCCATTGAGATCACATTATAAATATCCACCGCCTGATTTATAAGAAACATATCCTCATTTTTTTTCAGCAGCCGTATAAGATTCTCGCTTGCGGGGATATTCTTTCTGCGTTTAACACCGGCTCTGTCATGCAGTATATGAAAACCTTCCAGGACCGTATCCGCATGATAATCCAAGTCACGATATTTTTCAAGAAGCGCAGCCATTCTGTCTCTTCTTAACTTTTCCCATTCAGAACTGACTTTTGTATTGTCAATACTTTCTATTACAGGGAATACGATTTTCACACCTATATCCAGAACTGCCTGTTCAACACCGAATTTTATTTCATTAACATTGCTCATTTGATTCTCTTACACCTGTAATTCCTTTCCTTTTGTCAAAACTTATGGTTTCACATCCATGTATGCTGATTATATCGCATTTATTGTCTGGATATCTAATGTCGCATTCATACTTCCCGTGCGGTATCCCTTCAGATCCAATGTGACGAACAGAAAACCCAGTTTCCTGAATTCTTCATACACTGCTTCTCTGACCTCATCCGAAGCAAGGCGGGGGATATCTGCAGGCGGAACTTCGATCCTTGCTATGTTTCCGTGCATTCGGACGCGCTCCTCCAGGAATCCATGTTCTATCAGGTACTGCTCTGCTTTGTCTATCATATGCA
>JAZOAJ010000362.1:0-14557 GCA_045595385.1 Lachnospiraceae bacterium
ATCTGCAACAATTTTATCGCAACGTTTTTTGTCTGCATCATACAGCACTGAACAATTGTCCATATCCCGGAATTTCCTTGCCAGGCGGTCAAGTGAGTCGTCTCCTTCATCCGGGGTATCTGTTCTGTACTGACGGCTTTCAGCCGCAACATCGTCACAGACGACATGCATTCCGTTTTCATCGAGAATACCGGTAAGCGAAGGCGGATCCGCCAGGATCCCGGTGGTCATGATCGGAATCTTTGCAGCTCCTTTTTCCTGAGATAAAAGCAGCTCTGTCAGCTCCTTGACCAAAGCAGTATGTTCTTCCTTTCTCATGAAGAAAGCGCTCTTGAAAATATCACTGCGCAAAGCCGCGGAAACTTCAGGATGAGCCGCAAGAACAGTGCTCAATTCACGCATTGCGGCATTGTGTTCATTATATACGGCTATGGAATCAGCCAGCGCGGCATCACTAAATGTAAGACCTGTTGCTTTCTCCAGATCTTCAATGACGCGCTCATAACCGGCCCTGGTAAATGCAATGCCAAATTCGGGTTTGCGGTTCTGCGGGTAAGTCATCGGAATGAACGGGATCGAGGGAACAGCATATTTCCAGTTCTGCCCCGTAACTTTAAGAGAGTCGCACAGAGAAGGGATGATGATCGCCGATACTCCGTCATATGCTCCTTTTATGCCAAGCTCCAGTATGGACTGCATGACAGAGCAGATAAAAGCCGGGAAATAGCGTTTTGACTCTTCCAGTTCAAGATCTCCGCCCCAGGCACCGAATGGAACGGCGCCCATGGAATGGACTATTTCTTCAGGAGTATATACGGGTGCAACAAGGACGACCTTTTTCCCTTCAGCCAGATAATGGTCCAGCTGTGCTTTGGGGCTGCAGGCGACCTCATGAAAACGGTCTGATAATTCCTGTATTCTGGTCATCTTAAGCCTCCTTTCTGATATCCATTACTTCAGTGAGACCCTGTACGCGTGTATCGTACTGGGCTTCAGAGAAGTTGCGGGCATCTGCCTGGTCACCGTCAAAAGTAGCTACAGGTATGGAGCACATTTCCCCGATCTGTCTGCTCATTTCCGGCATGAAGCCGCTCCAGAGCTTGCAGGAACGGTTGGTGTGGACGAGTAAGCCTTCCACATGGTTATCTTTGCAAAGCTTTATCCGTTTATCGCGGGCGTGTTCCAGGTTGATCGCATTGGGCACATTGCAGTATGCCCGGCACATGTCATCAAAGTCTTTGTAGATAAAGCCGAATGCATCAGCATAGATGGTCGTGACCATGTTGATGCCGCGGCTCTTGAGTCCTGTTGAGGTCACCCGGAGCCATGGCCAGCATGCGATCCCTTCAAACATGATCCTGTACTTTTCTTCGGTACGGAAAGTGGATGTGCCTTCAACATGATTCTGTTCATATTCTTTGAGCAGTGTTTCCATGGCCTCGGCAGCTTCCAGCTTGCCGCGGGCAGTTACCATTACAGCCATGTGATTGAGAAGGTCAAATCCGTTAAATGGAGAGGGCACATATTTTGCGCAGGCAGTGGCTGCCAGCCAGGCCCTGCTGGTACGTCCGGAGATCTCCATGACTTCTTTGTAGCGTTCATCACTCCATTTTTTTCCGGTAAGATCTTCAAGCCCGTGAATGACATCCCAGAACTGGGCACGGACATACTCTATCTGTTTATCAGATACTTCATAGTCGGGATTAAAAGGAATATCGATCATGAACATGGGGATATTCAGTTCATGGGCAAGATTTTCATACCATTTGATCATGCAGTTGCAGATATTATTGCAGCAAAGCACGAAATCCGGCATGGGAACGTTGGGCTCAACAGGAGCCTGTTTCAGTTTCGCATAGGCGAGGCTTATGCGCGCATAAGCGCATATATCATTGGAATAACCGTCAGCTTCAGCTTCTTCGCACATGGTGACACCAGCGCCTCGGGCGGCAATGCCGGCAGCCTGATTTTCAGGATATACTACTGAAAGACCGAGAGTTTCAGGGATCTCAACCGGGAAATTGCTGGCGCACCAGCCGACCATTTCTCCCCTGGCTTTTGCTTCACTCGCTGAACTGTAAGCATCATTTGCAATCTGGTTAAGTTTAAACTTAGCTGAGTTAGGATCCGGCGGCGGACGATGGGATTTAGCCGCGGTTGCTTCTGCCATAATAAAGTTCCTCCTTTAATACTTTTAAGATCATTCCGGAGCAGCACCGGAATATTCAGAATAAACGATAAAGAAAAATCTTTATGATTATATTGTACATAGTTTATTTATAATTAAAAGACATAATACTATGTATTTTGATTGACCGGCAAAGCGGTATAATGTAAATTACAGCTGGAAATATATTTACTGAAAAGAAAGTTGACGCGGAACATGATTCCTTTAGAAAATATAACAGTAGGGGAACTGCTTTTAAGATCTTCCCGGAAATATGCATCCCGGCCGGCAGTCTGGTATAAGGGAAATTATATTTCATATGGGGATTTTAATGAGCTGATCATACGTTACGCAGGAGCCCTTTATTCCATGGGTGTAAAGAAGGGGATGTTCATTGGGCTCTGGGCTGAGCCTGAGCCTGATGCAGTGGCAGTTTACTATTCAATTCAGTTGATCGGGGCAGTGGCCGTACTGATCAATACCAGTCTTGTTGATGAAGAGGCAGAAAGGCTTCTTGAGTTTAATGATGTTAGTTTCCTGCTTACAGGAAAAAGCTATAAGACAGGCGAAAATGTTGTCAAAGGACGAATTACTGCGGTCCGGAAAGCGGGAGTAAAACAGATCTTTACAATTGGAAGCTGTACTCTTGATGAAATACCTTCACTGACAGAGACAGCTGATCGTGTATCGGATACTGAAATGGAAGCTGCGGTTCAGATGGAACACAGAGTAAACCCGGAAGATACAGCAGTTATTCTATTTACATCCGGGAGTGCCGGCATATCAAAAGGCGTGATGTCCAGTCATTATTCCAGAGTTAATGGCGGGATACAGCAGGCAGGTGATCTTTTATGCTCAGAGGAGGACCGCTTCTGCATCACGATGCCGTTGTATCACTGCTTCTGTATCTCTGTGAATCTCATGGCGGCATTGTCGGTAGGCGCATGTATCTGTATTCCGGAAGACAGACATATTCGGTCGATCATTGACACCATAGAACAGTGCAGGTGCACTGTAATGAGTTCTGTCCCGACCATGTTTCATGCCATGATCTCAGGAAATAAGACAAGCGGCAGAGACTTAAGTTCCCTCCGTATCGGATTTATAGGCGGCTCAAATTATCCACCTAAACAGTTTATTGAGATCGAGCAGGCAATGGGTCCGCAGTTTACACTGATGTCCAGCCTTGGTCAGACGGAGTGCACTGCAGGGCTGACTACCTGCTTCCAGGATGATTCAATTGAAGTCAGAGCCACAACAGTAGGACATTTCATGAGCCATGTGGAGGGCCGTATTGCCGACATAAACACAGGAAAGACGCTGCCTGACGGCCAGGCGGGCGAAATCTGCGTCCGGGGCTACTTAAACATGCAGGGATACTATAAACTGCCGGAACTCACTGCCAAAACGATTGATGCGGAAGGATGGGTCCACACTAATGATGTGGGGAGACTTGATGCTAAGGGGAATATCACGCTGCTTGGCCGGATAAAGGAAATAATCATCAGAGGCGGAGAAAACATCAGTCCGTTAGAGGTAGAGCATGTACTGAACAATATGGAGGGGATCCGTTCCTCCAAGGTTGTTGGTGTACCGGACGATCATTATGGTGAAGAGATATGCGCATGCATAATAAAAGACCCGAATATGGATGTCAGTGAAGAAGAAGTGCGGAGAGTCCTCAGTCTGCACCTGGCGGATTATAAGATCCCAAAATACATATGTTATTTTGACTCTTTCCCGACTACTTCTACCGGCAAGATAAGGCATATGCAGGTAAAAGAGATGGCAATGAATAAACTTGGACTGGAAATGTAACCATTTGGTTAAAAATCATAAAATTATTCTATAAAAACAACCCAGGTAATGATATTTTTAATATATTGGATCAACTTGTTCATGGAAAGTATCTGAAGTTTGATTTCTGCATAGGAGACAAAACATCATGGCTGAACAGAACAATAACGGATTTGTACCTTCACCCAAGTTTCTGGAACGCGCAAAGCTGTATGAAGATACAGTTGCATGCCGGCGTACTGATAAAGTACTTGCAGCACCGTTTATCATGATGCTGCCGTTGACTCTTTACGGCGGTGCCACCACTGAAGAAGTAATGATGGATTATGGGAGAGCAGAAGAGTCCTATGTGAAATACCATCAGGAATTTCAGCCGGACATGTGCTGGGGACCGCATTCTCTTTTCCCGGCCCCTGCTCTTGAGGGACTTGGCTGTACATTTATCAAAGTTCCTGGACGTCAGATCCCGGATCCGAACGCCTGCTTCCAGGTAGTGGATCAGGAAGACGGATACATGTCACCGGATGAATATCTCGAATATGCAGAAGATCCTACCGGATTTATCATCAGAAAGGTTCTGCCCAGGCATTACAGTGCGCTTGCCGGACTCGGAATGGTGGATCTTTCCAATGCCATATGGCAGAGCGGGGTGTACTCAATGATACCGTTTGCCCTGCCGCCTGTTCGCCAGGCTCTTTCGGCAATGATGGACGCGGGCGAGAAAATGCTGAAATTCAGCGAATCTTCAGGCAGGATCATGCAGAAACTGATTGGTCTGGGATTCCCTTCAGCCACAGACGGCGTGGCTGTTGCCCCATTTGATGTATTTAATGATACGCTGAGAGGCCTTATAAATACCTCAATGGACATGATGGAATATCCGGATGAAATGCTTGCTGCGCTGGACACTGCCACTAAGATAACGGTACGGGATCTGAAAAATTCATTTAAGCGGAATCCTTTCCAAAAGACAGTTACATTCTTCATACATAACGGCATGGACATGTTCATGAGCAGAGAACAGTTCCAGACTTTCTACTGGCCGGGACTCAAGGCCTGTGTTGAAGCCATAGTTGAGTGCGGCGGCATTGCCCGTATCTACACTGAAGACAAGTATGACAACAAGATGGACATCTTTGCCAATGAACTGCCGCCCGGAAAATGCATCGTTAATATCATCAACTCCGATAAGGAACGCACCAAAGAACTTTTTGCGGGCAAGGTATGCGTGGAAGGCGGCGTGGATGGAACACTGCTGCAGCATGGAACACCCGAACAGGTAATAGCTGATGTTAAGCGCAATATCGATATCCTTGCACCCGGCGGAGGATATTTCCTGGATACTACTGTAAGCCTTGATGTGGCAAAACCCGAAAATCTGCATGCGCTCTTTGAGACCGCGGCAAATTATATAAAGTACTGAAACATTATGAAATAATAAAGGAGAACTAAGACTATGTTGACAGCACTTGAAAACCTGAAAGAAACCATGAAGATGGATGGACATCCGGACAGATTCGTTAAACAATACGAATTTCTGAACATTCTTCTTCCAGATGTGTATTATATGGGCAATTACCCGCTTGCGCCGACAACCGAAGATTGCTATGACCAGTATGGTGTATGCTGGAGATTCCCGGAAGGACAGATGGGACCTTTCCCGGTTGCTGATGATGCACATAAAGTAATCAAGGACATTACGGAATGGAAAGAAGTACTCACACATAAACCGTTCATTCCGGATGATCCCGGATACTGGGGCATGCTTAATGGTATAGCTGCCAGCACAGATACTGAAAATCAGTATGTATGTGCTTTTGCAAGCCAGGGTGTGTTTGAACGTCTTCATGATCTCATGGGCATGGAAGATACCATGATAGCAATGTATGAAGAGCCTGAAGCAGTACATGAGCTGGTTGATTTTATTACCGAAGTTGAACTGGAGTTCTGTAATACTATCATGGACAGAGTACAGAATGTAAAGGCACTGTTCCATCATGATGACTGGGGAACCGCAATTAATTCATTCCTGTCACCGGATATGTTTGATGAATTTATTACACCTGCATATAAGAAAATATATAAATGCTGGCATGACCGTGGAGTAGAAGTCATAGTTCATCATAATGATTCTTATTCAGCCAATCTGGTGCCTTCGATGATAGAGATGGGTATTGATATCTGGCAGGGATGCTTCCCAAATAATGATATTCCTTCATTGGTCAAACAGTATGGCGACAAGATCACATTTATGGGAGAAATAGAAACCCGTTTGATAGATGTACCTGATTGGACACCTGAAATGGTAAGAGCTGAAGTTGAACGTGCCTGCAGAAAATGTAAGGGTCCCGGATTTATTCCATGCCTTACAGCCGGTGCTCCTATTAGTGCATTCCCAGGTGTATATGATGCTGTAAATGCTGAAATTGACCGCATGAGCAAAGAACTTTTCTAAATCATTGAAAACGGGAGGGATTTAGTCATGAATTCCATGGAGAAATTTTTCAAGATGCTCAGTCTGACTCCTTATAATGACAGGACTGAGATACCGGTATTTCCCATGATGCTTGTTCCGTATGCCGCTTTTGCAGGCATGACTCAGGCAGAGACCATAGAATCGCCTGAGAAGTGGCTGGAAGCGATGGAGAAAGCATTTGCGATCATCGGGCGCCCTGATGTGGTAATGCCGATGTGCCCCAGGGATACGATCTTTGTAATGGGCCTTCCCGCAAGGATCCCGGGAAAAGATCTGGATGAAAACGCGCTCTATCAGTTCGTTGAAACTCCTTTCTTCGATGATCCTGAAGAGTATCAGAAGATCCTTCAGATGGGCTGGCAGGCATGGCAGGGAATGTACATGTGCAGGATCCAGAATCCTCCATTCCAGAATCCCGAACAGCTCATGGCAAGATACGGGCTTCTTGGCCAGACTCTCGGCATGACCATTGGCTATATGTACAGCCATGGCCTTGTCCCGATCTTCGAAAATGCGACAGCGCCTATTTTTGACACGCTTTCCATGGCAAGGTCGATGGTCGAGTTCACATTTGACCTTTATGATGATCCCGGTCCGATAATGGATATCATCAATAAATTCCAGCCTCTTGCTGACGAAGCGACCATAGGCATGCTGAAAGCAAACGGCGGTTCAAGAGTAGGCTGCTTTGCAATGCGTTCATCAGCAACCTTCATGTCTCCTGAGATGTTTGAAGAGTATGCATGGCCAGGTCTCAAAGGCATGATCGAAAGATTCAATGCTGCGGGCATACTGACCGTGGTGCATGCAGATGCCAACTGGCTTCCGATGATCAAATATTTCAGGGAAGTGCCAAAGGGAAGTGTACATCTTGAGCTTGACGGCGCTACCGACATAGAGCAGGCTTATGAGATCCTTGACGGATGGCAGTCGATCCGTGGCGACGTCAATGCCAACCTTCTGTGCTACGGAACTCCTGATGAGGTTTCCCAGTACTGCGAGAAACTCATTAAAATGGGCATGAAGGGCGGCTTCATGCTGGGCTCCGGCTGTGAAGTGCCTTTGAATGCAAAACCGGAAAACGTTAAGGCCATGATCGATTCTGTCAGATAAAATACGGGCTTTATCCAAAAAGGGACGAAGAAGTTTCTTCGTCCCTTTTTATGCTGCATTAAAAATGATCAGGGGATTGACCTAAGGAGCCTGTGAAGAGGTTTTCTGGCATGACTGGGATTCCATATGCAGATCATGCCGTTTTCCTGATCGACGACCGGGATCCTGAGGATCCCTTCATTATCAGGAGGATCAATAAATGCGTCAACAAAGATCAGTTCGGGATTAACGCTGGAAAAAAGAAACTGCATGTCATGGGCAGATTCAAAAGTAGAAACCGTTTTCGGCAGTTTGCCATATGGTTCAAACCGCTCATTGAGATCCCTGAGGTATGAATTGTTGGACAGGTAAGTGGGCACACAGATCACATAATCAAGCAGATCCTTCATGCTTAGTTCCAGGTATTTCGCAAGAGGATGCCTTTCAGAGAGAAAAACGAATGCATTTGAACGCGCTATCCATCTGAATGAGAGATTGTTGTCAATTGCCCAGAACCTTTCAAAATCCGGCATTACGATCAGATCGTACATGCCATTTAGCATGTTTGTTTCAAGATCCTGAACGTTTTGGAATTTTACCATGAGATTTATGTCCGGATTGGAGGCACGGAACCCGTCAAGCATTTCGCCGATATATTTCCTTGGGTGTGAAGTATGGACCAGGCCGATATTCAGCTGAGTCTCATTCCCCTCCTGCATTGACAGAGCCTGCTGGTGAGTGCGGCTGAATTCCCGGACCAGAGGTGACCAGCTTTCCGCCAGTTTTTTCCCTGCCGGAGTCAGGGACACTTCTCTTGTTGTCCTTGAAAAGAGGTCTAATTCCAATGCACTTTCCAGCCTGGATATGTTCTTGCTGATGGCAGACTGGGTTATGTGCAGTTTGGAACCGGCTTTCGCAAAACCGCCCTCCTGCACGACAGTGAGAAAGATTATGATCTGCTGAAAAGTTATTGGAAACAGCGAATAATCTATCATTTCACCCTCTCTTATGATCATGAAAAACTACATGCACATTATAAATTTATTATGCTGTGCCGTCAACTTGATATATTCCAATAGGGAATAAATTTCGTCTATAAATCATTGGACTGAGAATACGTACTGGTTTATATTATATTTTGTAAAGATATGCAATTTTATGGGGTCAGTTTCACTGTTTTTTAGTGCAAATCATATAAAAAAATTTAACAAGGAGGAACAATATGGGAATTCGTTCAGATGTATTGGCAAAAATGATCGAACGTGCATCGGGAGTCTTTGGCGTTGCGCCCGGCAGCCTCTCGGATGAGACACGTTTTGTGGAGGATCTTAAGGCTAAGTCCACACAGATCACACAGATCACCACTTTTCTTGAGGATGAATTTGACACAGAGATCCCGTTCATGGAGTTTCGCCGCAAGGCAACTCTGGGCGAGGCTGTTGATTTCATAGTAGTTGAGTGTCTCGAAGAGTCACTGGATGACGAAGCGGCTCCGGCACCTGCACCGGCAGTCCAGGCTGCTCCTGCTCCTGCGCCTGCACCTGTACCTGTACAGGCCGAAAGCGCACCGTCAGAAAGCAAGTCCGATCACGATGATGAACTTGCTGCACGTGAACGTTTTGTTCTGCGTGAAACTTTCCAGGGCGAGGAACTTGATGCGATATACATGGTAGCAAGAAAGCCTACCTCCATTGATCCGACTGTGGATCTTTCTGCAGCGGATGATCCCATGGCGCGCATGGGCCAGGGATTCTGTCCCGCATTTAACCAGAGGACATATGAAGCCGCTCCCGGCGTTCTGTGCGATCAGGATGTACCGGTCAAGATGAGAGACGGCATCACTATCTACTGCGACATTTTCCGTCCTGCTGATACAAGCGTAAAGGTTCCTGTAATAATCAGCTGGTCATGGTTTGGAAAGCGTCCCGGCGAGGGCATGAGCGAGTGGCAGATAATGGGCGTTCCTCCTCACACTGTGAGCAAACTGGCTAAGTTTGAATCCCCGGATCCGCTTTACTGGTGCTATCAGGGCTATGCTGTAGCCAATGTTGACGTCCGCGGCGCTGGACATTCAGAAGGCAATGTCCACATGTTCACACATCAGGACCGCGAAGACGGATACGATTTTGTTGAGTGGATCGCACAGCAGTGGTGGTGCAACGGCAAAGTCGGTTTTGGCGGGAACTCAGGTGTTGCAATTCATCAGTGGGGTATCGCTGCAATGCAGCCGCCTCATCTTGAGTGCATAGCTCCCTGGGAGAGCACAACAGACCTTTATCGTGAATCCTTCTATGAAGGCGGAGTGCCTGCACTTTCATTCAATAAATTCATCTCTGCCCAGGTAACAGGAACCGGCGGTGTTGACAGCCAGGTTGACATGGCTATCAAATACCCGCTCATGAACGGTTACTGGGAAGACAAGAGGCCTGATTTCTCAAAGGTTAAATGTGCTGTATACCAGACAGCAGGATTCTCTCATTTCCATCTGCGCGGCAGCTTCCAGGCATTCAGGAAGTGCCGTTCAAAGAGAAAATGGTTCCGCGCACACCGCGATTTTGAGTGGCCGGATACATATTCACCCGAAAACCTTGAGGATCTTAAGAGGTTCTATGACCGTTACCTGAAGGGCATCCACAATGGCTGGGAGATGACTCCGAGGATCAGGCTGGATATCATGGACGCTTATGACTGCGATTACCAGGTACACCGTCCGGAAAATGAGTTCCCGTTAAAGAGGACTCAGTACACCAAGTTCTATCTTGATGCTTCAGATAACAATAACCTTACCATGCACAGGGAGCCTGTTGCACAGGAAGGCTGCGTAAAATATGACGGCAATAGCGGAGATGTGTGCTTCGACATGGTATTCGATGAGGACACTGAGATCACCGGATACATGTATCTGCACCTCTATGTCGCAGCTGAAAGCTATAACGACATGGACATGTTCATCAACATCCAGAAAGCTGATGCAGACGGCAACTGGATCCCGTGGTACACACTTGATGAGCCGCATCCGGGCGCATGGGGCAAGTGCCGTATTTCCCACAGAGAGCTTTCAGAGAAGGAATCCCAGTATGTGGACGGACTCCTTGTCCAGCCTGTAATGGCTCATAAGAGAGAGCTTAAAGTACAGCCCGGCGAGATCGTTCCTGTTGATATCGAGATCGTTCCTACAGCACGTATCTATCACAAGGGTGAGAAGCTCCGCATCCAGCTCGCCGGACGTTATATCCGCGAGGGATGGTTCGAGCCCATCGCATATGATACCGATAACCACGGCAACCAGATAATCTATACAGGCGGACAGTATGAGTCATTCATTCAGTGCCCCGTTATCCCGCCGCGTTACCGTGCAGGCGACTACGTGTACAGATAAGGAGATTTGAGGCATGAAGATATTTACCTTAAGCCCCGGTTCCACATCCACAAAATTAGCTGTATTTGAAGATAAAGACATAATATTCAAAGCAAACGTTTCTCATGACCCCGCAAAGCTTTCGAGCTTTGCGCGGGTCTCCGAGCAGAAGCCTTACCGTGTAGAGACCATCCTTTCCGTCCTGTCAGAAAACGGCATTTCCATTGAAGACATGGATGCTTTCGCCGCATATTCCGGCGGCCTTGTTTCCACCCCGGGCGGAGTTTTCCCTGTAAATGATAAGATAATCGAAGACTGTTCATCAGGTAGGCTCATGGAGCATCCTGCCATCCTTGGCGCGCAGATAATCGACGATTTCGCAAAAAAAACCGGCAGACCGGCATATCTTGTAAACCCTCCCGATGTCGATGAATTTGAAGACATCGCAAGGCTTACCGGTATAAAGGGGATCTACAGAGAGTCTCATGTGCATGTCCTTAACCAGAAAGAAGTAGCCATCCGCGCTGCAGAGCAGCTTGGCAAAAAGTACGAAGAATGCAGTTTCGTGGTATGCCATGTAGGAGGAGGCCTTTCCATCACCGCCCAGAAAAATGGACGCATAATCGATGGAAACGACGTGCTGAACGGAGACGGCCCCATGGCTCCTAACAGGTCCGGATATGTTCCGCTCCTTCCCGTGATCAAGATGTGCTTCAGCGGAAAATACACAGAAGCAGACATGAAAGCCATGGTTAGTAAGCGCGGAGGCCTTATCAGCCTTGTTGGGACTGATGACATGCGAGCGATCAAGGCCCGCATCGCTGAAGGTGATAAATGGGCAGCACTTGTCTATGAACAGTTCGCTTATCAGCTGGCTAAATACATAGGATCTTATGCATGCGTCCTGGAAGGCAGGGTTGATGCGATCGTCCTTACCGGCGGCGTGTCAAATGATGCGGACTTTGTTGAGAACGTGAAGAAATATGCCGGCTGGATAGCTCCGTTCATTGTTTTCGGCGGTGACTTCGAGATGGAAGCTCTTGCCGCAGGCGCGATAAGGGCACTTACCGGTGAAGAGGCGACCAAGGAATATACCGGTGTTCCTGTCTGGGAGAAGTTCGATTTTGAACCGGAGAACTGAGAAAATGATCACCGGTATCGGAGTGGATGTTCTTCGCTATGAACGCATAAAAGAAGAAATACTGGATCCAGATGATGCATTTGTCCGCCGGATCTTCACGGCAAGTGAAATCGAGGACGCTTCTCAAAGAGAAGACCGGCAGCAGTATTTTACAGGGCTCTATGCAGCCAAGGAAGCAGTTTTTAAGGCACTCAGACTTCAGGCTGATGAGGTTGATTTCTCAGAAATAGAGGTGACCAGGAATGCTTATGGAGCACCTGATGTTTCCTTCCTTGGGCATATGGGATGTTATGCATGTGAAAATGGTATTCAGATGAACCTGTCACTTTCATACGAATCAGATTTTGTTACGGCATTTGCTGTATGCGAACGGCAGCTGCCGGGAAGTTAAGTAATCAAATAAAAATGGAGGTATTAAAATGGCATACAAGGTTATGGGAGTTACTGTAGGCCGTAAGAACAGCAATTCAGAGTTTCTGCTTAAAGAGGCTCTGATGGCCTGTGAGGAACAGGGGGCTGAGATCACTTTTATCAATCTCAGAGACTATAATATCCTGGACTGCACAGGCTGTACATACTGCACCAAGGGTATGAGTGAAGGCAAATATGTAGGCTGCGTACTGGATGAAAAGGATGATAAGAAGAAGATCATGGAAGTTCTTCTTGCCCAGGATGCAGTCATCTATTCCATTCCTACTTATGATCTTATGCCGAATGGAAAATATCTGGTATTTGCCCAGAGAAGTCTTGCGTATGAGACAGCATTCCTTGAGGCAATTCATGCAATAGAGCATAAGGACCGTATCGCAGGTCTTATATCTGTAGGCGGGTCAACCCGCTCATGGCAGTCAATGGCGCTTGAGGGACTGCAGGCAACTATGTTCACAACCGATATGAAGGTTATTGATATGCTGCTGGCGACAAGAGTTCCCGGAAACGGCCAGTGCCTGCTTGATGACGAGCTTATGGCAAAGGCAAGAAAGCTTGGCGAAAACATTATGACAGCCATTAAGACTCCTCCTGAGGAGAGAAAATGGCTGGGCGATCCTGACATGGGATGGTGCCCGAACTGCCACAGCAATGCACTGGTTCTTGGCGAGCCTCAGTGGGATGGCGTTTATTATCCTGTCGAGTGCCAGGTTTGCGGCGCAGGCGGAACTCTTGAAAAGGATGAAAAGGGCGGTTGGAAGTTTGTGATCCAGGAAGACGGTCTGTATAAGGACAGGACCACAGTCATCGGCCGCGCAAGACATCTTGATGAGATAGGAGAGACTCAGGGCGGATTCTTTGCAAATCCGGAGAATCTGGCAACTGTAAGAGAAAGAAGCAAAAAATATATAGAGAAAAAATATAAAGGAATTTAGTAGGAGGTGGATTTTATGGGCAATGTTTTGGATCCGATCTATGCAAAAGCAAAGAATAACCCTCAGAAGGTAGCTTTCCCTGAGGCTGATAATGAAAAAATGATGCAGGCTGCTTACGAGTGCGGCCAGGAAGGCTACATCATTCCCATTCTTGTCGGAGATGCTGCTGCACTGAAAGACCTTGCAGTACAGCGCGGATATGATCCGGCAGTATTTACATTTGTTGACATGGCTGATGAGGAATATCTGACAAAGATAGTTACCGCCTGCGCAGCAAATGAACAGGTTATCCTTTCAGAAAAAGGACTTCGCCGCAGGGCAGCAAAACCGCTCTACTATGCGATGATCATGCAGATGGCCGGCGAAGCAGATGTTACATTCGCAGGCATCAACTATACGACCAGGGACGTACTTCTTGCAGGACAGGAAGTCATCGGACTTAAGCCTGGCATCAGCACTGTTTCCAGTATCGGACTGTGCGAGATCCCCGGATTCCAGGGCAGCGAAGGAGAACTCCTTGCAATAGGCGACTCAGCTGTCTGCACAAATCCTGATCCCGAGCAGCTGGCAGACATCGCCATCTCAGCCTGCAATACAGTTGTTGAACTGCTTGACTGGGAACCCAGATGCGCACTGGTCTGCTATTCCACACTGGGAAGCGGCTCCGGCGAACTGATCGATAAAGTAACTGAAGCGCTCCGCATTGCTCAGGAGAAACGTCCGGATCTTGCAATAGACGGTGAATTCCAGCTTGATGCAGCGATCATCCCTGAAATAGCAAAGAAGAAGGTTCCGAGAGAGAGCAAGGTCGCAGGTAAAGCTAACGTTGTAATCTGGCCGGATCTTAACGTCGGTAATGTAGCAGTAAAACTTATCCAGAATTTCGGTCATGCAGATGCTTACGGACCGATGCTTCAGGGATATAACAGGATCATCTGCGACTGCTCAAGGAGCGCTCCGGTATCAGAACTTAAAGGTAATATAGTAATGTCAGCGGTACGCGCTGCAAGCATAAAAAAATAATCAGGAGGCATAGTTATGAAAAAGTATGAAGCTGATGTCGTAGTAGTAGCTGCAGGTCTTTCAGGTCTTGCTGCCAGCATCGCAGCCGCAGAAGGCGGTGCAAAAGTTATCACTCTTGAAAAGTCCACAACTACCGGCG
>JAZOAJ010000363.1:0-4176 GCA_045595385.1 Lachnospiraceae bacterium
CTGCGCTCAAGGTGATCTCAGTACCTGCGGGCGACCGCGTGAGGGAGCTGATAGACGGTTTCGTCGGCGAGCTCATGGTGGAGGAATCCCTTAAATCCACCGAAAACATAGTTTACATCGAAGACTACAGGGTGGTTGAAAGACCGGACGGCACCGGCTGGGACATCTACATCCTCATGGAGCTCCTGACCTCGCTGTCAGATAAGATGTCCCGCGGGGCATTTGACGAAAAAGCCGCGGTTGATCTGGGCATCGACATATGCTCGGCGCTCGAGCACTATGAGAAGCGGGGCACCGTGCACGGCGACATCAAGCCGGAAAATATCTTCGTAAGCAGCTCAGGCAGATACAAACTCGCCGATTTCAGCATCGATAAGCTGACCGGAGAGGTAAAGGACGGCCTGACCATGCAAGACGCATTCAGCTTTAACGCGCCCGAAGTCCAGATGGATGGGAAATACGGTCCGACCTCGGATACATATTCGCTCGGCATGCTGCTGTACGTGCTGACGAACAACAACATGATGCCGTTCGCAGACGGAACATCGGATGCAAATGCGCTCATCGGCGCGGCAGCGCGCAGATTTAACGGCGAGGTCCTTCCTCCGCCGGCAAATGCAGGGGCCGACCTTGCGCAGGTCATCCGCATAGCATGTGATCCGGATCCCGAAGAGCGTTTCGGCAGCGCGACCGCCATGAAGAATGCGCTTAAGGAAATTAAAACCGAACCGGCACATGACAGCGCGCCATCATCCCGCGTGAAACTGGTAACGCCTCCGCCGGCAAATGCTCCCGCCCCGCATGCCCCGCGCAAAGCGGTTCAGGAACCTGCAAGGCGCACAAACCCGGCTAAGATCATAGTCCCTATCGCCATAGCAGTTGCGGCGACGGCACTGATCGTCCTGGCGATCATTTTCATTCCCAAACTGTTAAAGGATAGTGGTGAAAGACCTGCCGGGACAGCTGCCACCACTCAGGCTGAAACTAATGCGGTAAATGAAACTTCACCCGCACTGCAGCAGACTCCGGCTTCAGAGAGCACTACCGGCGCAGCTGCTGAGACCAAAGAGCAGGAGACCACAAGCCGGTACAGCAAAGGCGACATCATCACATTTGGAAACTATGAGCAGGACGCCAATACGCAGAACGGGAAAGAGCAGATAGAGTGGATTGTGCTCGATGTGCAGGCAGACAGGCTGCTCCTGATAAGCAGATACGGGCTTGACGGCCAGCAGTATGACACATCGGGCAGCAAATCTGTCTCATGGCAGACCAGCACGCTGAGGCAGTGGCTCAACAGCACTTTCTATAACGAAGCCTTCAGCAGTGAGGAGCAGGATAAGATAATGGAGTCATTTGTCAGGGCTGACAAGAACAGCCAATATCCTGACAGGGATCCCGGCGGGGACATTGTCGATAAAGTGTTCCTGCTGAGCACCGCCGAGGCTGAGAGATTTTTTACTTCCGATGCCGCACGCAAGATGGAGGTAACAGAATATGCCAAGACAAGAGGCGTGACTTATTGCGACAACAAGGACAACCAGGGCTACGGCTACTGGTGGTGGCTGAGGACACCGGGAAGGGACGAGGATTACGCTGCACTGGTATTCCCGGAAGGGAAAGTTGACTATGTCGGCTACCACTACGATGATACAGAAAATGCGGTAAGGCCCGCCATATGGATCAAACCGTAAGGAGACTGAAGATAATGAAAAACACGATAATTGTCAGCATCCCCATGACTGCAAGCATGCAGAAGACTGTTTATACCAGCAATGACAGGTCACTGCCTGCGTCATCAGAGGAATTCTATTATCCGATATCCACCCTGCTGGCTGCGACCATAAAGCCGGAAGACGAGATAAACACGATCATGATCACTAAGCATAGCGAGGTTTCATGCAGTGATGAAAATGTCCGCCTGCTGGTACAGGAACTGGATGGGATCAATAAAGAAGCGGGGGCTGACATGACATATCAGACTGTCGTGTCGGAATTCACCGAAGAAAAACACGTCCATGAGAAGCTAATGGCGGAACTGGCAGACCTGATAGAGACGGGCTCAGTCATAACTGCTGATGTGACCTATGGGCCGAAAGATCTGCCCATAGTCATTTTCTCGGCCCTGAACTTTGCCGAGAGGTTCCTTAAGTGCGAGATAGAGCACATCATCTACGGCCAGGGAGTATTTAAAGACGGAAAGATCGTGGACACCATGATCTGTGATTTCAGTCCGCTTTACTCCCTCAAATCACTTACCGATACCATAACATGTGATGACCCTGACAAAGCCAGGCAGATACTGAAGACCATAGTATCCATATGAAGACCATAGGCGAGCTGGCTTCAAAAATAGACAGCAGCCTTTTCTTCACACTGGATCCGGAGAAGGACTATTCACTCAGGGAGCGCGAAAAAAACAGGCTGATAGAGCTATTATATGAATATGAAATGCTTCTGGACCGGGCATCGCTCGAAGAGATGGGCCTTGAGTTCATGGAAGTGTTTTCTGCATGCGTAAGATCATATGTACCGGGCAGCTTCCCGTTTACGCATTATTTCAACGCGGCATTCAAAAGGAGAAAAAGCAAAAAGTTCGCATCTGAGAAGATAGATGATCATACCGGCGGGATAAAGATGCCCGACGGCGTAAGAAGACGCGTCCATGCGGTCGCTAAATTCCTCGACAGCCATCCGGATATCAGCATTGACAAACTGCTCGGCCTGATGCAGGAATTCAGTGGGGAATTCGATATGAGCAGCGATGAATTCAAGGAAGCTGTGTATCTCTACCATAATACTCACGCGCAGCGGCTGGACGCTCCGGTCGCCGGGGAAGAGGGCAGTGAACTGAGGGATCTGATCCCCGGGCAGGATGACTTCTCAGAAGCAGTCATGAATAAGGATTACATGTTCCGTGTCATGGATGTGATGAATGAGTGTTATCTCGAAAAGCGAAATGACGCCAAGCCGGTGATAAGCGCGCTGGTCACAAGCATGCTTTTGGAGCTGTACGACGTTGATCCGGTTTACAGGGACTATGCGGAAAATAAAGAGTTCTTTGACCGCAATGTATTTGAGATGGCTGAAAGGCTGGACAGGCCGCTGAAACTGAGCGAGATCCAGCAATACCTAGGCAAGACCAATATAACGGTCACAGTAAAAAACTATCTGGCACATGTCAGGGAAAGGCTGGAAATTAATGGATAAATGAGGGCGGGGCAACCCGCCCTTTTATATTTCAGGGAGATGGTTTATAATCAAATATTAATTAATATTATTTGCTAATTATTCCATTAGGCGCTCATATGGATGAAAACCTGATCCTGAAAACAGATAAGGCATTTGCTGATACTAAGGCGGCAGAGCAGGAATGGCTGGCATCTGCCGGGGGCAGCATGGAAGCTTTCTTAAAACAGGAGGGGGAGCTGAAGACCGACAGGAAATACGGTCATCTGTTCCGCCCGGATCTTTATGGGGATCTTCGCTCGTTCACTTCAGGCATGCATCCCACAGCTATTGAAGCGCTGAACGAGTGCCTGGAACTGATCAAAGACGAACCGACCGCGCTTGTGCAGGAATATGAACTGCACGAGACAAGGGCCGGGCTCTTCAAAAAACAATTCACTTGCGAACTGAAATACAGAAATGAAAGATTCAGCGGTTTCGAAGAGACCGCTTTTAAGCTTGCCATGGCATTTGACAGCCGCAGGCCTCCTGATGATGAAAAAGCAGCGCAGTATCTGAGGCTCTGCGATGGGAATGACCCGGAAGTTGCAAAACTGATGGCTGGAAATCCTTTTACTGATGACTGTACAGATGCGGAAGAGCTATATAAAAAGGGGCTGTCCCTGCTTTCAGGAAGTGAGGAAGGGCTTTGGACCCGCGCAGCTCTCTATGTCCTGCGCGCAGCTGATGCGGGTTACGCTCCGGCTCAGCTAAAAGCAGGAGAGTTATATGAAAATGGCATAGGCCTGGCCGCCGACAGTGATAAAGCCCTCATGTATTACAGGCTCGCTGCTGACAGCGGCGATGTAAAAGCCAGGTTTAAGGCAGGCGCGCTGCATGCAAAAAAAGGGACCGCAAAAGATCTGGAGCAGGCATTCAGATATTTACGGATAGCAGCGGACGGGGGAGACCCTGAAGCGCAGTACCGCACTGCCATCTGCTTCGCAG
>JAZOAJ010000364.1:0-5132 GCA_045595385.1 Lachnospiraceae bacterium
GGGCGCCATCTTCTGGAATGATGAGCTGGATATCCCGCAGATATACACGCTGGATTCACACAGGCTTGACGAGGGGGAGAAACTCCCGAGATGTGTGGAGGACTGCCCGACACAGGCAATGCATTGGGGAGACCTTAATGATCCCGAGAGCGACGTCAGCAAATGGATAGCTGAACATCCCGGCGCTGTGCTTGAAGATTACTGCGCGGTCGGAGAAGGAGCTGACTGTGTCGTAAAGTATTACAAACTCCCGAAGCCGTTCATTGCAGGAGAAGTCACAAATGCCGACGGCAGCGAGTGCCTTGAAGGCGTTCGCGTAATGTGCACCGATAAGGAAACCGGAGACGTCATCATCACAGAGACTGATTTCATGGGTGATTTCTGGTTTAAATATCTGAAGAAAGACGGAGACTATACCATTCAGGTTGACGGATGCCCGGCAATTGATGTCCATCTTGACATGGCAAGAAATCTGGAGGACATAGCTGTGCCGGATGTGGTAAAGGAAGAAAACAGGATACCTGTACCGGTACTGAACAAAGAAGACTGAACACATGAACAATATTGATGACATGATCCCGGATAATGCTGCAGTCATTGATGATTACGCGTTCTTCGGCAGAAATGACATAGAAAAACTGATAATCCCTGATTCAGTAAAAAAAATAGGGGATGGTGCTTTCTCAGGATGCAGGGCGCTGAAAGAGATCACCATGCCAGAAGGCATTGAGCGCATCGGAGACGGTGCGTTCTTCGGCTGTTCATCTATCAGGCAGATAATGATCCCTTCTTCTGCCGCATCCATCGGAGAGCATGCTTTCAGTTCATGCAGCTCGCTGGAAAAGATAACGCTCCCGGCCGGGATACTGGATCTTGGCAAAGGATTGTTCCAGGGATGTGATTCGCTTAAGGAAATATGCACAGAAGGCGATGGAAGGCTGGTATCGATCGACGGAGTTTTGTTCACTGCGCAGCCGGATGGGTTGATCCTCTCGGTCTTCCCCATGGGGAGGACGGGTGATTACCGCATTCCTGAAGGAACTGTCAGCATAGCTGACGGAGCGTTCAGGGGATGCGCGGGGCTGGACAAAGTCATTGTATCTGAAAGTGTTTCCAGGATAGGGGACAGGGCATTTGCCGGATGTACAGATATATTTATCGAGATCGAAAACCCCGGCATAGAGTTCGGGATGCTCCCGTTTGATGAGACGGCGAACGTATCATTTGCGGACAGCAAAAAGAAAAGATCTCCATATGCCGCATTCGGCGAGGTCGATTTTGAAGAGAAGCTCTCCAAGATCAAATACATCATGCCGGTACACAAAAAGTTTGTTGCGCCAAAGGAAAAATGGAGTACGGCTGAAAATGACGGAAGCCTGGTGATCACATCATACAATGGTGATGACACAGAGATAACGACACCGTCCCATATCAATGAAATGCCTGTAAGAAAGATAGGCGACTATGCCTTCAGCCCCGAAAAAGGCGGAATAGACAGAAAAAGGCGTGAACAGCTTGCATCGATCAGATCGATCTTCCTGGCAAGGGACATTACAGAACTTGGGACCGGCGTGTTTAAGAACTGCACCTCGCTGGAATACGTGCTCGTGCCGAACAGCGTGGACCGTATCGGTGACAGGGCATTTTCCGGGTGCAGCAGCCTTGCTGCTGTAACTCTGCCGATAAAGATAGACAGCATCAGCAAAGGCCTGTTCTTCGGTTGCAAAAAAATAGAAAACATCGACATACCCGAGGGAATCACTTCCATTGGCGAGCTGGCATTTTCGGGATGCGAACACATTACTTACATCACAATACCTGAAGGTGTTAAAGACATTGGCAGGAAGGCATTTTCCGGATGCAGATACCTGATGTACATCAATTTCCCCGAATCCCTGGAAACTGTCGGAGCGGATGCTTTCAGGAACACGCTCTGGTATTCGGGGCGCCCTGACGGTGTCATATACGCAGGAAAATGCGTAGTCGGATCCAAGGGTGAAAACCCTGAGATAATAATTGAAGACGGTGCAGTCTCAATAAGTGACGGGGCATTTGCCGGAAATGAAAGAGTTGAACGCATCCGTATACCGGGAAGTGTACGCTGCATAGGCGCCGAGGCGTTCTGGAACTGCAGCAAGCTGAGGGACATAACCCTTCCCGAAGGACTTGAGTCGCTTGGCGAGAGAGCATTTTCAGGATGCAAAATGCTAAGGAGCATGGTAATTCCGGAAGGCGTGGAAAATATAGGAGAATTTGCCTTCTCCGGGTGCATCAATCTGCATTCTGTAAATATACCTTCAAGCGTACGGACCATTGAAAGGGAGGCTTTCAGGGCATGTTCGACTCTTCATGAGATCCATATCCCTGAAGGAGTGACATGCATACGTGATGAGGCATTCAACAACTGCTCGTCACTGACAAACGCGTATCTTCCGGACTCACTGGAGGATATTGATGAAAGGGCATTCGTGGACTGCCCGAACCTGGTAATAAGAGGCAGAAAAGGAAGCCGGGCGGAGCAGATAGCCTTAAAGGCAAAACTGAGATTCCAGGAGACATGAGATGAAGATCACACTGAACACTGTTATTGAAACCTTTGCGGATCACGCGCTGATAAACCATATACCGTTAAATGAAAACCGGGCATACAGCTGGGCTGTGTTCCTTCCTGAAGATGTGTCGGACCTTCGCACCGACATACTGTATATCATTGACATCAATGAGCAGGATCCTTCAGCCCTTTCAGGAATGAAATACAGCTTTTTGTGCGTTGCCGGGCCCGGAACACTGAATTCTGATATTCCGAGAGACTTTCTGGCAGTTAAAGGGATCAGCTCCGTCACTCAACTGGCGGAAATGATCCAGAAGCGTTTTACAGAGCTGATCGACTGGGATAACAGACTCAAGGACATAGTGATCTCAAACGGAAGCTATCAGGATATCATCGATGCCAGTGAATACATACTCGGCAATCCGCTGCAGGTGCTGGATGCTTCATATAAGCTCCTGGCAACGACCTCACATATCAGGTCTGATGATGAGATAGACATAAAGCTGACAGAAAGCGGATTCCATTCCCAGGCGACACTGCGCAAGATCCAGGAGAGCGGCCGGCTCAAGGCTTATAAGGAAGAGACCGGCATCATAATCAATCAGCCGGGCAACCCTAACAAATACGGGACAGTCGGAAGATGGTTCTGGGATTCAGGCATGCCTGTGGTCCATACGCTCATGATCTGCAAGAACGGATCTCCGTCGCCATCCCTCATAGACATCTTCCAGGTCCTTACAGAGCACTGCCGCAATTGCTTCCTGATGGATCAGCACAGGAATCCACAGACGGGAAGGATATATGACTCACTTATCAACGACCTGCTGTTCGGGAGCATCAATGATCCTGCAGAGATCAATGAAAGGGCAAAGGTAGCAGACATTCCGGTGACAGGATGTTTTACACTCTGCAAGATACTTCTAAGGGAGAACAACGAAACACTGATAAAGCGTGTGTTTAATGATCTGTTCCAGTTCCTGCCCGATGCCAGGATCATTCTCCACCAGTTTGAGATCATAGTGCTGAACAGTTATGACAAAGATGACGTAATGGAGCAGATAAAGCGGGATTCCGATAAAATATATCCGCTCCTGAAGTCATACGATGCCGTCTGCGGAATGAGCTCGCCTTTCAACAGGATAATCGACATGCCCGTCGCATTCAGCCAGGCTGCAAAAGCGATATCGATGGGAGAATCTGTTAAAGACAGCAAAGTGCTGCATAACACCGATGCGGATCAGCTCTTCGCGCCGATAGGCACCAGGAACGTCTTCTATTATGACGACATACTCATTTACCATCTCATTTCACTGGGAATGCATAATGATCCGAATGTCTTCAAAAATTCCATATGCTGGGACATAGTCAGGAACATGTGGAAAGATGACGAGCGTACTGACAACGATAATGCCAAAATACTGTTCACTTATCTGATGACTGAAAGAAAAGCAACCCGTACAGGCGAACTGCTTCACATGCACAGGAATAATGTTATCTACCGCATCAACAAGATCGAGGAGATGACGGGACTTGATCTGGACGACTATTGGACGAGGATGAAACTGCTGATATCGTTCCATCTGCTGAGGCTTGAACTTACAGCCGGAAACGAAGAATAAACGAAAGACCATTGTATGAATCTACAATGGTCTTTTTTTGTAAATGTCAGACATAAATGATCTCAAAAGAGTAGTCGCCCGGATGTATTTTCGGGACGAGGCATTCCCGCTCGGTGAAGCGCTCTCCCATTTCTATGTTCCCTGTGCCGACATCTCCTTCAGCGATGAGCTCTTTTGAACCGTACCGGTACATTCTCCACTTTATGAAGCACTCCTGGTCATCATCGGTTATGCTGAACGCTTTTATGCCTGAAACATAGAATGTGACGTCATAAAGGCTGCCGCTTTCTTCGAGCGAATATTCCACTTTGTTTAACTCGATGACAGCGGGTTCTTCATCCGCTGTAACACCCCTTGTCTCAACCGGAAATCTATTCTGAAAATGGATACGGACGGGCGGGATCCCCGCTCCGGGAGCAGTGCTGTCTGCCATAATGCAGCCCTCCATGGTTTTTAATGATTTTATCAGTGCTTACACCCGAAAGTAAATGTAAAAATGACAAAAAAACGGAATTGTATTGGGCAAAAAGCATTTGACTTGAATTTTGTGTTTTGTATAATTTTTATAAGGGACAATTATAATTAATTTAGGAGGATTAACAATGGAAAAAATGTATTGCAACATGACCGGAGGCGGTCCCGTGTCTGTCTACGTTGAAGACGGCGTTGTGACCCGAGTAAGGCCATTGCAGATCCCGGAAGAAGATTTCCCTGATCCTTGGGAGATCAAAGCCTCAGACGGCAAGGTCTACAGCCCTCCGAAGGCATTCCGGCTTTCACCGCCGGTTCATGGTGAGAAAAACCGTATCTATTCCAAAGACCGTATCCTTTATCCCCTGAAGCGTGTTGACTGGGATCCTAACGGAGAGCGCAACCCGCAGAACAGGGGCAAGAGCGGATATGAGAGGATCTCCTGGGAAGAGGCGATAAAGAACATCGCAGGAGAGATCAAGCGTGTTCAG
>JAZOAJ010000365.1:0-4307 GCA_045595385.1 Lachnospiraceae bacterium
ACGCTTGCTCTTGGCTTCGGCCTTCTGCACATATTCACGGGAATGGGAGTTGCCGCTTACCAGTTCCTCAAGCAGAAAGACCTGCAGGGATTCCTGTTTGATGTGATAACCTGGTATGTGGTGCTGATCGGACTAGTGCTCAAGGCTCTTTCAATGCAGATGATCATGAACATCCTCTTTGACGGAAGATCACCGATCATCCCTGCTAAGGTTGGAGACATAGGGCTGTATGCCGCAGGGGTCGGCTGCATCGTGCTGATAATATTTGCAGGTAGGTCATCAAAGAATCCTCTCAAGAGGCTGCTCAAGGGTGTATATGCAGTTTACGGTATCACCGGATACCTGTCAGACCTCCTGTCCTATTCAAGGCTTCTTGCCCTTGGACTAGCAACAGGCGTTATCAGCTCGGTCGCGAACATGATCGGAACCATGTTCGGTTCGGGAGTGGTCAAGGTCATCGTATACATAATCATTTTCATAATAATCAACCTTATCAATATTGGAATCAATACACTCGGAGCATACGTGCATACAAACCGTCTGCAGTACGTGGAATTCTTCGGAAGGTTCTACGAGGGAGGCAGCAGACCGTTTGAACCATACAGCATAAAAACAAAATTCTATAAATTTAAGGAGACAGAACAATGATCGAATTTTTAACAGAAAACATGGGCGCAATCTTTGCACTTCTTGGTGCGGCATTGGCAGTAGGTCTTGCAGGCGCGGGATCTGCACGAGGCGTTGGTGTAGCAGGTGAGGCTGCTGCAGGGGTAGTTGCAGAAGACCCTACCAAGTTTGGTAAAGTCATGGTACTTCAGCTTCTTCCGGGCACACAGGGTATTTACGGACTTATCATCGGATTCATCGTTCTGTCAAATACAGGACTTCTCGGATCAGGTGCGTCTGCTCTTTCCATCGCAAAGGGACTTGCTTATCTGTGTGCATGCCTTCCGATCGGTATCGCCGGATACTTCTCAGCTATCGCTCAGGGAAAAGCTTCCGCAGCATCTGTAGGCGTTGTCGCAAAGAAACCGGATCAGTTCGGTAAAGCCATGATCTTCCCTATCATGGTTGAGACATACGCGATCCTTGCACTTCTTGTATCTATCCTTGCGATCACAGGAGTAGGAAACTTAGCATTCTAAGGAGCATAAAAAATGAGTGGACTTGAGAACATAATCAAACATATCGAATCAACCGCCACTAAAACTGCTACCGACATGCTGGAAAAGGCCAAAGCTGATGCAGAGAGCATAATCGCATCAGGAAAGGCAAATGCCGAAGAGAACGCCGCTGCCATTACAAGGCAGGGCGAGGCAGATGCCAACGGTGCCAGAAAGAGGATCCAGTCCAGAGCTGACCAGAACCTTAAGCGCTATCTTCTGCAGGCAAAACAGTGGGAGATTGACCGTACCATTGCGGCAGCACTTGACAAGATCCAAGCGATGCCCGACGCGGCGTATTTCGAGACCATCCTTAAGATGGTTGATAAGTATGCGCCGGCAAGAGATGGAAAGATCCGTTTCTCAGCAGAAGACCTTGAGAGAATGCCTAAAGGATTTGAGGCAAGGGTCAACGAGGTCCTCGCAGGCAGGGCAAAGCTTACTCTTTCAGATGAAGCAGTCAGGATAAACGGCGGCTTTGTACTGGACTATGGCGATATCGAGGAAAACTGTTCCCTTGACGCTCTTGCAGAGAGCTCAAAGGAAGAATTGCAGGACAAGATCAGCCAGATACTTTTTGATTAGATTTTAGAAAGGAGCAGGTAAATGGACAAAGAGTTCCTTAACGACACTCTCCTGGATGACGAACTCCTCCCGGACGAGCTGTTTACCTCCGCGGTCGCACAGATCCGCGCTAAAGAAAATACGCTGCTTTCTGATCAGGATCTGGAGAATCTGATGCAATGTAACAGTGCAGATGAGTGCATACAGACACTCCTTGACAAAGGCTGGGGACCAACAGCTAACAATACTCCTTCCGAACTCATCAAAGAGGAGAAGGAGCGCTGCTGGGCGCTGATAAGGAGCCTGTGTGATGAAAACCAGATGCATTACTTCGATATTTTCAGATACAGGAGAGATTATCACAACCTGAAGGCTGCGATAAAAGAGTCATATGTTCAGAAGGACGTTCCGAACATCTATCTCGAGGACGGGGTCATCCCGATAGAGACGATCAAAAAATGTGCCGCGGACAACGATTTTTCGATCCTTTCATTCCCGATGATGAAAGCGGCTCAGGAAGCAAGGGACATCCTTTTCCACACCGGTGATTCACAGACCTGTGACTGCATCATTGACAGGGCGGCGCTGCTTGAGATGGCGCGCCTCGCAAAGGAAAGCGGAAACACTCTCCTTCAGGAGTATGTTGAACTCAAATGCGCGAGCGCTGACATCAACATCGCAATAAGAGCCTGCAGGATGGGAAAAGACGCAGATTTCCTTCAGAGAGCTCTGGTGGAATGCGACAGCATAAGCGTTCCGAGGCTTATATCTGCGGCGTGCAGCGGTCTGGATTCCATTTATGAGTATCTGGGGACCACCGCATATTTTGATGCGGTGCCTGAGATCCAGAAGAGCCCGGTTGCGTTTGACAAATGGTGCGATGACAGGATGATGAAACTTATTCAGCCTCAGAAATATAACGCATTTACCATCTCTCCTCTTGCGGCATTCATGCTGGCAAAGGAGAACGAGATCAAATCAGTCCGGATCATTCTTTCCGGAAAGACAAATGATCTCCCTGATGAGAAGATACGGGAAAGGTTAAGGGTGAGTTATGTATAAGATAGCAATCCTGGGCGACCGTGATTCCATCTACGGTTTTGCGACACTCGGAATGGAGACATTTCCCGTAGATGATATAGAGAGCGGAGAGAGAACCCTCAAAACTCTCGCAGCGAAAGATTACGCGATAATCTACATCACTGAGGACCTGATGGCAAAGATCAGTGATGAAGTGGCAAAATACAATGATCAGAGACTTCCGGCGATCATCCCGATCCCCGGCGTTGCCGAAAGAAACGGAGCCGCAATGGAGAATCTCCAGAAGCTGGTGATCCAGGCGGTTGGATCTGACATTTTCGGTAATGACTAATACGTAAAGTAACATAGAAAGGCTTGGTACAGACTATGAGCACAGGTACAATAAAGAAGGTTGCCGGACCGTTGGTCGTTGCTTCTGGCATGAGAGACGCCAATATGTATGACGTTGTGCGTGTCAGTGAGCAGAGACTTATAGGCGAGATCATTGAGATCCACGGCGATGAGGCTTCGATCCAGGTTTATGAGGAAACCTCAGGACTTGGACCGGGAGAGCCGGTTGAATCCACCGATGCACCGCTTAGCGTTGAACTCGGACCGGGACTCATCGGAAGTATTTTCGACGGTATCCAGAGGCCCCTTGTTAAGATCATGGAGCAGACCGGAAACAACCTGAAGCGTGGCGTTGAAGTTCCGGCACTTGACAGGGAAAAGACCTGGATATTCGTTCCTTCAGTTGAAGTAGGCGAAGAAGTTGAAGGCGGAGACATCATCGGTACAGTTAAGGAGACCGCTGTTGTTGAGCAGAGGATAATGGTTCCCAACGGCATCAAGGGCAAGATCGCAAAGATCAATTCAGGCGAGTTTACCATTGAGGATACAGTATGCGTCATCGAGAAAGAAGACGGTGAGGAAGCCGAGATCAAGATGATGCAGAAATGGCCGGTACGTCAGGGCCGTCCGTATAAGGAGAAACTTTCTCCTACAATGCCGCTTATAACCGGACAGAGGGTTATCGATACTCTCTTCCCGATCGCAAAAGGCGGAACAGCCGCAATTCCGGGACCGTTCGGTTCAGGAAAGACTGTCACACAGCATCAGCTTGCAAAGTGGTCCGAGGCAGACATAGTTGTCTACATCGGATGCGGCGAGCGCGGAAACGAGATGACGGACGTTCTGAATGAGTTCCCTGAACTTAAGGACCCCAAGTCCGGATTCTCACTGATGGAGAGGACAGTGCTCATTGCCAATACATCAGACATGCCTGTTGCAGCACGTGAAGCATCGATCTATGTCGGCATCACGATCGCTGAGTACTTCAGAGACATGGGATATTCCGTAGCCCTCATGGCAGACTCCACATCACGTTGGGCAGAGGCTCTCCGTGAAATGTCAGGACGTCTTGAGGAAATGCCCGGTGAGGAAGGATACCCTGCATACCTCGGTTCCCGTCTTGCACAGTTCTACGAGCGCGCAGGCCGTGTCATTTCAAACGGGTCCAAACCGAGAGAAGGAGCCCTTTCAGTTATCGGAGCTGTTTCT
>JAZOAJ010000366.1:0-3295 GCA_045595385.1 Lachnospiraceae bacterium
CCTTGAGCCAGTACTCTTCCTCTGCCGGGGAAGCTGCCATGTAGAATGCATCAGGTGCTGTTGTCTTGCCTGCCGCTGCCATTGCAGCCTTGGCAATGCATGCGCCATCTTCACAAGGACAGTTATCTTTTCTCTCTGCACCTGCAACGCCCACTGCCAGGTCTTCGCCTGCAAGAGTCATGACTCCTACGAAAGGATCATCGCCGCCTACGTATCCGTCAGCCGTAATGACGCCTGTAAATGAAGTGTTGCCGAGAACCGGCACGCCCGGAAGAGCATCCTTGACGCCCTTGATGACTTCAGCAACATCATATGCACAGCTGCAATAAACGAATGCTACTTTAGCGCCGTCCGCCTTGGCTGCGGATCCTGCTTCTTTTCCTGCTGCGAATGCGTCAGCAAGTATGCTGTTACCTACTTTTGAACAAATCATGATCTCTCCTTTCGATTTGATGAGAAATATGGACTACACAAAAATAGTATCACAGCCGCAAAAGACCGATTCTCCGGCGGGGACTATTCCTTATTCTATTTTGGAATGACATGTCCGTATCAGAAGAAGCGCGGTCCACTCATGTAAAAGCAGCAAAATAAAAGGACCTCCGGAATGACCCGGAAGTCCTCAATGAACGGCTCGTACGCAGCTGCTCTGTCTGCGCCTGAAGGCTTGCCAATCACAGGCGTACTGCGTATAGGAATTTCTTAGTCATCTTAACTTAATGACATTGGTCTTTCCCCCTCTCTTACTTTCTCAGCTAAATAAACAGGCTCATGTCTGACAGCTCTCCTGAGCCGATAAATGTCGCGACTCCGCCCAGTTCTACACCGTCGATCAGCTCCTCCCGACGGATGCCCATGATATCCATCGACATCTGACAAGCGACGAGCCTGACTCCGTGTTCTTTTGCGCTTTCTATAAGCTCTTCTAATGAGCTGATCCCCTTTTGTTTCATAATGGCGCGTATCATCTTTGCGCCGATACCGCCCAAGTTCATTCTGGAGAGCCCGAGCCTTGAAGTTCCCCTCGGCATCATAGCGCCAAACATCTTCTCGACTTTTGATTTTGCTATTTTTACCTTGTTTGGCTTTCTCAGTATATTCAGGCCCCAGAAAGTGAAGAACATGGTGACCTTTCTTCCCATAGCAGCTGCTCCATTCGCGATAATAAAAGCGGCTATAGTTTTATCCAGATCTCCTGAAAAGACCACGAAAGTCTTATCGTGCTGTTCCCTTACAGACGCAGTTTCATTCTTGTATGCACGTGTTATCCTGGCCCTGATAAGTCCATTGTCTATAACGAGTTCATCTAGATGATTGCCTGTTCTGTCGCACCACACCCTTATATCTGAAGCGAATGCATCTTCTGTTGCCTCCACTGTTACGGTCACACCCTCAGGCTTATCCCGCAGATAATCGGCGACCTTTACGATAGGGCCCGGGCATTTCAGGCCCTTTGCGTCGATCAGCTCGTAAGACTCAGACACACCCGGATCACCGGATATGTTCTTTTCTTCTGCCGCTTCTGCATTCTGCTCCTTCTCCTGCAGATATGCCCTGTAAGCGTTATATCCGCCATCAAGCGAGGCAGCATCATATCCTTTATCCGAAAGGTACTCCGCGACCTGTTCACTCAGGACTCCGCCGGCGCAGAACAGCACTACCGGTTTGTCCATAGGAAGTGTGTCAAGCTTCGCAAATCCTCCCGATAAAGGGATGTTGATCGCGTTCTCAAAGCCTCCTATCAGCACTTCATCCGGCTCACGCATATCGACAAGAGTGACAGAGCTGAGATCCAGCAGCGAAAACTCTTCTGGAGACAGATGTTTGAATTCGTCGTTATGGTCCATTTCATTTCCCTCCCACGCTATTTCAAATCACAAGCGGGCTGTTCATAATCGATCAGTTCAGTTATGACCGGATGATCGCTGCAGACTTCACAGCCTTCACCACGCGGCGGCAGTTCTATAATTTCAGTGTCCATAGTCAGAGCATCGAAGGTCAGCATCTTTCCGGCCAGAAGCTCTCCTGCTCCGGTGATATACTTTATCGCTTCGAGCGCCTGCATACAGCCGATAACGCCGGCCATCGCTCCTATCACACCGGCATCTTTGCACGTCGGAACGGAGCCGCTCTTAGGTGGTTCACGGAATATACACCGGTAGCACGGTGTTTCTCCCGGGATCACTGTCATAAGCTGTCCGTAGAACTGCAGTATCCCGGCATGAGAGAAAGGTATCTTTTCCATGATGCACGCATCATTGATCAGGAATTTTGCGGCAAAATTATCAGTTCCGTCGATCACAAAATCATATTCACCTATGATGGCCCTGATATTGCTGCTGTTGAGATATTCCTTATATGTCCTTACTTCGACGTTAGGATTGATCGCCTTTATAGTCTCGGCTGCTGAATCCACCTTGGCGCGGCCGATATCTTCAGTGGTGTGGATTATCTGTCTCTGCAGATTCGACAGATCGACCACATCCGCATCTGCTATTCCCAGCGTTCCGACTCCGGCAGCAGCAAGATACATAGCCGCAGGCGATCCAAGGCCTCCGGCGCCCACGATCAGGACTTTAGCCTGCGAAAGCTTCTTCTGCCCTTTATATCCGATCCCTTTCAGTATAAGGTGCCTCGCATAACGCTCCATTTCTTCGTTCGACAGGCCCATGACTCTCCTCCCAAATATCAGAATAACCGGTGGATCCTGACACGATCCCTCCGGTTCGTTTTACCTATCAATTTACTAGGTTTATTTATAGCATAAATAATATAATGTTTCAATGAAAGAAGAGAGGGACAGTCCCTCTCTTTTATCATTCCAGTATATTGATCAGATCCCTTTCCATTTTGGGGAACCACCAATCAGTGTAGCCTGCCCTGGTTGGATGGATCGGATCGGCCATATAATCGGCGTAGGCCTCTTCATCGATCGCATTGAAGGCCTCGTCTGTATACAGGTCTATGATACCTATGCCCCACTTTTTCTGAATCTCATACAGACGATCCACCATGGCCGCGTATTCCGCGCTCTCATACCATGAGCCGGTGTAGAACACCACCGGGCACTTCCAGGTGTCGCGGCTGTAGCAGATGATCCACTCTATTGCGCCGGTCACAGTCAGCGTATCAAAGGCGGACAGGTCGGAGCTCCCGCTTATCTCACCCAAGGGCTGCTTTGTGGTGGCGTCATTGGTAGAAAGCTGAACGACTACGCAGTCCACCTCCATATCCGGATCCAAGCGTCTGAGGCGCGTTATATAGCTGTCGCCGTTGCCGCATTCGAGCTCCGCCT
>JAZOAJ010000367.1:0-2386 GCA_045595385.1 Lachnospiraceae bacterium
AGTCCGAAAATGGTAAAAGGAACGCCCCACTGGTTGTTGTAATTTCCCTTAGTCTTTCCGACCCGGTAAGTCTTTCTGAGGACTGAGGCTATCATCTCCTTGGTGCTGGTCTTTCCGACGCTTCCCACGACACCGACCACGGTCAGTCCGAGGATGTTCCTGTAGTAGGCTGCTATGTCCTGAGCTGCCTTGAGTACAGAGCTGACAAGGATATATGGAGCTTTGAGGCCGGGAATCTTTTTCTCCGCCAGAACACCGGCCGCGCCATTGTCCACAGCCTGCTGGGCAAAGTCATGGCCGTCCGCCTTTTCTCCTTCTATGCAGAGGAACAGGCAGCCGGGAACTATCACCCTGCTGTCCCAGACGATGGATGTTATCTCCCTGCCGTCATCATATTTAGCTCCAACGAGCCTTCCGCCGGTTACTTCCCTTAATTTGTCAAACGTAAGATTTTTCATGACCCCAGACCAGTGCTTAACTGTACTTTTTCATGGATACCCGTACTATCAGTTCACAGAGTTCCGGATAACTGATGCCTATTGCTGCTGCCTCCTGCGGTATCAGGGATGCGTCTGTAAGACCCGGAAGTGTATTGGCTTCAAGGGCGAACAGGTTGCCGTTCCTGTCAAGCAGGTAATCTATCCTGTAATATACCGACAGTCCGAGCATCTTCCCTGCAAGGATAGAGTACTCTGACATTTCCTGAAGAGTCTCTTCGGGGATCTGTGCCGGACATATCTCCAGTGTCTTTCCGCTGTATTTATTTTTGTAATCATAGAAGCCTTCGGCGGGACATATCTCAACCGGCGGGAGGGCTTTTCCGTCGAACACGCCCTGTGTGAGTTCCCTGCCGTCAACGAACTGTTCCACAAGTACCACATCATCATACTTGAACGCTTCAAGAAGGGCATCGTCATAGTCCGCGGCATCCATTATTATCTGCACACCAATGCTCGATCCGCCGTTGCTGGGCTTGATAACGCATGGAGCGGGGATCCTCTCCCTGAAAGGATTGTCCTTCTTGAGTACTATGCCTTTCGGCATCGGGATGAGCTGCGAGAGTATCGCTTTGGTTGCGTCCTTGCTCATGCCGATGGCACTTCCGAGGTAGCCCGAACCGGTATATCTGATGTTAAGCAGGTCAAAAGCTGCCTGTACTCTTCCGTCCTCGCCGCATCCGCCGTGAAGTCCCAGGAACACCATGTCAGCTTCCCTGCACATATCGATGACGTTGGGGCCGAAGAAATCCCTGCCTTCCGCCAGTTCCTGTGTAAGGAAAGGCGTGAGCGCCCTGTAGCTTTCGGCTGCCGCGCTTATGTCCTGGCTGTTGTCAAATGCCGGTTTTTCGGGTGCGCCGAAGAACGCATCAACCAGCACAACATCAAACCCTCTGCTCCTTAAAGCGGCGGCAGCCCTCTCAGATGTCCTTATCGAAACATCTCTTTCCGTACTGGTGCCTCCGCATAAAACTACTATTTTCATGATTGTCTCCTGATATTTACATACATAGTGATATTAGCATATATTCACGAAGTATGCCACCTAATCATTTAAAGAAGTATTGCCCCGGCTTTATGATCCGTTTTTTCAAACAGGATCCGCCGTTCTTCATCTGTGATCTCTATCTTTCCGTCCAGTATTCCGGAAACATCTTCCCTGGCGTTAACTGCCATTTGCGCGTCGCGGTAGAGATCGAAATTCCTGAAGGAAAGCTCGCCGCTCTGCCTGATCCCGAGGAATTCTCCGGGGCCCCTCAGCTCAAGATCCCTTTCGGCTATCTCAAATCCGTTATTTGAAGTTTTCAGGATCTCCAGCCTGTCCTTTGCGGTGGCCGATGCATTGTTGCACACAAATATGCAGTAGCTCTGGCTGTCTCCTCTTCCGACTCTTCCCCGCAGCTGATGGAGTGCGGCAAGTCCGAACCGGTTCGCGTCTTCTATCATCATCACGGTCGCGTTAGGAACGTCAACTCCGACTTCTACAACTGTCGTGGACACGAGCACCTGGATACGGCCGTCCGCAAATCCGGCCATGATCTCATTCTTCTGGGCGCTCTTCATCTGTCCGTGGAGCATTCCTATGGAAATGTCCTCACTCAGGACATCCCTAAGCATCTCAGTGTAATCTTCCACATTCTGTGCTTCATAGCCTTCCGAATAACCCACAAGTGGGCAGATGATATATGCCTGGTGACCTGCCCTCACTTCTCTCTCGATCAGCCTGTAAGCATTTTCCTTATATGAGTCATCTATGACCGCATTCTTGATCGGAAGCCTCCGGCTCGGAACCTCATCAATGGCTGATACATCCATGTTCCCGTATATGATCAGCGCGAGCGTCCTTGGTATGGGCGTTGCGCTCATGACGATCATGTGGGAAGTCGGAC
>JAZOAJ010000368.1:0-7007 GCA_045595385.1 Lachnospiraceae bacterium
TATTCTTTACATTATTATAACATTTTTTAATGTAAAAATAAATAATAATATTGTTTTTTTGTTGCACAATCCATATAAGGAATTGTATAATTATCAGTACAAAGAACACTGTAAAAAGAGCGCAAAAAATGGATGAGATCACCCTTTACGCATACGGAAAGATAAACCTCGCGCTGGATGTGACCGGAAGACGCCCTGACGGGTATCATCTGGTCAGGATGATCATGCAGACAGTCGGGATCTACGACATAGTGACAGTCAGAAAAGAGCCCGACAGCCACGATCTGATCTCCCTTACCTGCAGCAGGCCGGAAGTCCCGGAAGGACCTTCCAACATAGCATGGAAGGCAGCGGCTGCTGTCATGGAACACGCAGGTCTTAAGGAGAACATCAGCATACGCATAGAAAAGAACATACCGATGGCAGCGGGCATGGCAGGCGGGAGCGCTGATGCCGCCGCTGTGATACGCGCCATGAATTCCCTGTTCGGGCTTAAACTGACGCAGGAGGAGATGGACTCCATAGCGGTAAGGCTCGGAGCCGACGTCCCGTTCTGTCTGCGAAAAGGGACCTATCTTGCGGAAGGCATAGGGGAAGTCCTGACAAAGCTCCCGGATGCGCCGAAGGAATATGTGCTGATCGTAAATCCGCCGTTTGAGGTTTCGACGGCAGCAGTTTACAGGGCTCTTGACGGGATAGAAGATCCCGCACACCCCGATATCGACAGGCTTGTCAGCCTGCTTAAAGAGGATACCATGGACACCTTTGCGGCTGAGATGGGCAATATCCTCGAACAGGTAACAGCAAAAGATAATCCCGTGATAGGGGATATCAGGGACAGAATGATGGGCGCAGGAGCGCTCGGCAGCATGATGACCGGTTCCGGCCCGACGGTCTTCGGACTGTTTGACAGCGCGGAAGCGGCAAAGAAAGCGTGCATCGCATTTTCCGGCGAGATGGGAAACGGCAGATGCATACTTACAGAATTCATAAGGTAAGGACAAAGACATGTTGGAGATCAAAGAACACAAGGATGACTACATCCCGCTTAGAGACATCGTATTCCAGAAACTCCGCGAGGCGATCATAACCGGTAAGATGATCCCCGGTGACAGGCTCATGGAGATAAAGCTCGCGAATGAAATGGGAGTGAGCCGCACACCCGTGAGGGAGGCCATAAGAAAACTTGAGGCAGAAGGCCTTGTGATAATGAACGCGAGAAAAGGGGCTGTTGTTGCGCCGATCAATGAAGGCGTCATGAAAGAGATCCTCGAGATCAGGAAAGCGCTCGAAAGCCTTGCATGTCAGCTGGTTGCCGCCAAGGCACATCCCGAAGACATACAGAGGCTCAGGGATATCAATGCCGCCATGCGCAAAGCGATAGATGATGGTGACATCGAGACGATCACGGAGCACGATGTTGAATTCCACGAGACGATCACGGCGCTTGCGGCAAACAGCCACCTGACGAGCATGCTTGACCAGATCAAGGAGCATCTCTACCGCTACAGGCTTGAGTTCATCAAGGAAATTAAGAACAAATATGTGCTGGCGGACGAGCATGACAGGATAGTGGATGCGCTTGAGGCAAAGAACACCAAGACAGCCGGACGCGAGATCGAGAAACACATCGAGCTTCAGGAAAGATACATCATCAATACACTTGAACAGATGAGACAAGTCTGATAAAATGCGTTAGTGTACATTTTTATGTTTGGAGGTAGTTAATAAAAATGCCTACATGGTTGATAATCGTTCTTGCAGTGCTCGTAGCCATGGTGATAGTGCTGTTGGTACTGTACATTCTCGGAAAGAGAAATCAGAAAAAACAGGAAGCTCAGGATGAGGAGATCCGAAAACAGGCCCAGCCCATGAGCTTTTACATAATAGACATGAAGAGGCTCCACTTAAAGGATGCGGGAATGCCCAAGGCAATGTATGATGCAACACCTAAGCTTGCCCGCCTCAGCAAGGTTCCGATCCTTAAGGTCAAGATCGGAAACCGCGTGACGAACCTCATGTGCGATCCTCAGGTATTCAAGACTCTTCTTCCTAAGCAGGAAGTAAAGGCCATGGTTGCAGGAATGTACGTTGTATCTGCCAAGAGAGTAAGGGGACCTGTATATGAGCCCAAGAAGAACAAAAAGGGCGAACCCAAGGTCAGCATCCTTGACAGGCTGCGTTGATCACCGCAGTCCCGGCTGCAAAAGCCGGGACTTCTTTTTTATAGTTCAGGAGTAGATATGAGAGAGATAAGTGTTGAAAGATTAACCGAAGAGATCAGCCGCATGTGCATTGCAATAAACCATGAGCTCTCACCGGACATGAAGGCTGCATATGACAGGGCTGAAAAATGCGAGACCAACCCTCTAGGAAAGCGCATATTAGGACAGCTCAAGGAGAACATGCAGATAGCATCGTCCCGCATGATCCCCATCTGCCAGGACACAGGCATGGCAGTCGTCTTCCTTGAGGTCGGCCAGGAGGTCCACTTCACAGGCGGCAGTGTTGAGGACGCTGTAAATGAAGGCGTAAGGCGGGGATATGTTGACGGATACTTAAGGAAGTCCGTCGTTTCGGACCCGCTCCTCCGCGTGAACAGCGGTGACAATACGCCCGCAGTGGTCCACTACAGCATAGTTCCCGGAGATAAGGTCAGGATAACCCTCGCGCCCAAGGGATTCGGAAGCGAGAACATGAGCCGTGTCTGCATGCTAAAACCCGCTGACGGCGAGCAGGGCGTCATAGACGCGGTTGTCGCTGCGGTCAGGGATGCAGGCCCCAACGCGTGCCCGCCGATGGTAGTCGGAGTCGGTGTCGGCGGCACATTTGAAAAGTGCGCCATCCTTGCAAAGAAAGCGCTGACAAGGACTGTTGGTGAGCACAGCCCGCTTCCCCATATCAGGAAGATGGAAGAGGAGATCCTTGAAAAGGCCAACAGCTTGGGGCTCGGACCCGGCGGCCTCGGAGGGGACAACACAGTCTTCGCGGTCAACATAGAGACATATGCAACCCACATAGCAGGCCTTCCGGTCGGCATCAACATCTGCTGCCACGTGAACAGGCACATAAGCACAGAGATCTGAGGGGGCAGGCACATGAGAGAGATAAAAGTAAACACACCATTTACTGAAGAAGTGACCGCTGGTCTTGAGGCCGGCGACATGGTCTACATAACAGGGACGATATATTCCGCAAGGGATGCCGCCCACAAGCGTCTCTACGAGGCGGCACTGAAGGGAGAGGAGCTTCCCCTCCCGATAAAGGACTGCGTTGTATACTATCTTGGCCCGACACCCGCAAGGGAAGGCAGGGTCATCGGAAGCGCAGGTCCCACAACCTCGTCCAGGATGGACAAATATACACCGACTCTCCTTGACTTAGGGCTCAAGGGCATGATCGGCAAGGGCAGAAGGTCTGATGCCGTGAAGGAGTCAATAGTTAAGAATAAGGCAGTATACCTCGCCGCGGTCGGCGGAGCGGGCGCACTGCTTTCAGACAGGATAAAAAGCTCCAAAGTGATAGCATATGACGACCTCGGAACAGAGGCCATCAGGGAAATGTATGTGGAAGACTTTCCCTGCATCGTGATCTGCGACACTGCTGGAAGGGATCTCTACAGCGAGGTCGCGGGAAAAGGCACTGATTAATGGAGCAGATCAAAAAAGCACTAAGTGCGGTAAAATCATTTTTTAATAGCGAAAAGCCATTTCCCTTTCCGGTAAGAGCAGTTTATTTTCCTATCAGCTTTATCCTTATTGAACTGGTCATACAGATAGCGGACTCAAAAACTCCGCTTACTTTCCTATGCCTGATCAGATGTCTTCTGGCAGGAGGAGCTGCCGGCATGCTGCTTCTTCTGATCACCCATCTGATACCTAAGAAGGGCATCTCGCGCGGCATGGCCATGTTTGTCCTGTATTTTAACGGGCTTATAGCGATGATACAGGTCGGGTCGAGATACCGGTTCGGCATATATTTCCAGATCGGATACATGGCTAAGATGGCAGGTCAGGCTGCCGGGAATTTCTTCGGCGACATCGTTTCGATCGCCCTGCACAATCTGCTTGCGCTCATCCTGCTGTTTTTGCCTGCAGTCATGTTCACGCTTCTGAGGAAGCGCATTCTCCCGCAGGAACATCTGAAAAGGAAGCATGCGCGCGCCGTCTGGCGGGGGCATGCTCTGTTTTACTGCATGCTTTTCATCCTCCTGTTCATATTCAATCTGTTTTTCTGTCTTATCGGAGGAGACAGGCAGTATTACACATATAATTACACAGCTTCAAATGCCATCCCGAGATTCGGATATGTAAACTCCATAAGGCTTGAGACAGAGTACGCCATTTTCGGGACACCGAAAGAAAAGATAAACATATCCGTTGAAGACCTGACTACCACGGCTGAAACCGAACCTGTCACGGAGACAGGCACCACGGGTGAGGACTCTGAAACAGAGACGACCGCCATGGCGCGTGTGTACGGAAACAATGTGATGGACATCGATTTCGATACGCTGCTGGCAAATGACGGGGACGAGACATACACCCTCATGGATACCTATTACAGCAACCAGAAACCCACAAAGCAGAATGAATATACGGGAAGGTTCGCCGGCAAGAACCTGATCATGCTGACCGGTGAGGCATTCTGTTCACTGGTGATAGATGAGGAGAGGACCCCTGCGCTTTACAGACTCGCGAACAGCAGCTTTGTCTTCGACAACTTCTATGTGCCTGACTATGACCAGAGCACGACAGGCGGAGAGTTCGCGAACATGAGCGGCATCATCCCGACCTGGATAGACGGGATGCCCGCTTTCCTTGCGTCGGAAAATGATTACATGCCTTTCGGCTTCGGATATGTATTCAACGATCTGGGCTACAATGTCACTGCATGGCACAATAATGACTATAACTATTATTATAGGGATGAGACACATCCCAACATGGGCTACGACAACTACAAGGGATTCGGAAACGGGCTCGAGCTGGACAGCGAACCATATTTCCCTGCTTCCGACCTGGAGATGATGGAAGCGACCCTTCCGGACATGATCGATGAGTATCTGGAGACGGGGACACCGTTCCACGCGTATTACATGACAGTGTCAGGCCACGGCCGGTACGGATGGCTCAATGCAATGTCCGAGAAAAACAGGGAAGTGACGGACGGCCTTACCGGATATGAGACCATCGATGCTTACTTAGCGTGCAACATGGAGCTGGAATACGCATTTGAATACATCCTTGAGGAACTGGAAAAAGCGGGCATCCTGGAAGACACTGTGATATCGCTTGTCGGAGACCATTATCCTTATTACATGACTGAGGAAGAGGACATGGACTACTATGCCATAGCCGCCGGACTTGATGAGGACGATCTGGCCATGGAGAGATATCACACCACGTGGTTGCTCTGGAGCGGGGATACAGAAGATGAACAGATCAATGTGGATATCCCGTGCTCATCCATCGATGTAGTGCCTACACTGCTTAACCTGTTCGGAGTCGAATATGACTCCAGGCTGTTTACGGGCAGGGATGTGCTCGCGCCGGATCCGGCGGTCGGAACAGTGTCATCTGACATGCACCTTGTATTGTTCATCCTGAGGGATGACTGGATATCCGCAGCAGGCAGATACGATGCCGAATCGGAAGTGTTCTATCCGTTCGACGGCGTGGAACTGGAAAATGAAGAGGAATACGTTGAGAAGGTAAGCCAGATGGCTTCGCAGAGGATAACATTTGCGAAGTATCTGATCGAATATGACTATTTTGCGCATGTAATGCCGGAATAAATACAATTTAGAGTTTCATGTTACAGGGGGAGTTAACATGACGGGGAAAAAGAGAATGACCAAGGCGCAGAGGCGCCGCCGGAGAAAGATGCTTGCGATCATCAAGCTGACAGCAGCAGGCCTGGTGCTGATCGGCGTGATCGTGCTGGTGATCGTGCTCGTGTCGAGCTGCAGCAAAAAGAATGCCGAGAAAGCCAAAGAGGCAGAGTCACAGTCCATAGCAGCCGAGCAGGAGGCTTCAAGCCTGGCGGAAGCTGAAGCTGCCGCCCTGACGCAGGAGACAACAGCCGCGCCTAAGAAGAGGTATACAGATGCTGAATACGCCGCGGCGCAGGTCGATGAAATGGGTTCAGTTCCCATACTGATGTACCACCGCATCTACGACATGAAGAATTCCGAGACTGATTATATAGGCGGAAATGTGGATGTCGACGGATACAACAGGACATCAGAGGCATTTGAGGCGGATCTTGAGCAGTATTATGAGTGGGGCTACCGCTGCATAAGCCTGGATGACTATCTGGACGGCAACGTGAACGTTGAATTCGGCTGCAGCCCTGTGATAATAACATTTGATGACGGTGACCGGGATGCGGTCATTGACGGATTTGACGCGGACGGAAATCCCATCTTCACGGATGACTGTGCCCTGTCAGTGCTTGAAAGAGTGAAAGAGCGCCATCCTGACTTTAATGTCACAGCCACCTTCTTCCTTAACGACAGCCTGTTCAGGAACGGGCGGGAGAAGGATGAGAAGCTCATGAACTGGATGATCGATCACGGTTACGATATCGGAAACCATACAAAGGATCATCCGGATCTGTCGGAACTGTCCGCCCCTGAGATAGAGGAGCAGGTAGGGTTCATTTATAACCTGCTGGAAGAGATAATCCCCGGAAAATACGTCAACATAGTGGCGCTGCCGTACGGCATTCCGGTCGACACATCCGCCGACAGCAAATATGACATGCTGTTTGCGGGAACATATGAAGGGAAATCCTATTCCACAAAAGCCACCCTGCTGTGCTCATGGACATTTGAAGATTCCATCTTCAGCGGAAATGTTGACAAAACATATATCAGAAGGATCCGCGGATATGACAACGGCGGAGAGGACTGGGACATTGAATATAACTTTGGTATCCTGAACAACGGATACAGGTACATATCAGACGGAAACCCCGACACGGTGGTTGTCCCTGACACTGAG
>JAZOAJ010000369.1:0-5356 GCA_045595385.1 Lachnospiraceae bacterium
CGCATGTACCGATTATCTTGAAGGAAATGATATTCGGCAGCATGTGCTGGAAAATGATCGAGAACAGATTGCAGTTCATGGCCTTTGCAGCTTCAAGGTATTCCATCTCACGTTCCTTAAGAACGAGAGCCCTTGTATTTCTAATGGATCCGGGTATGGATCCGGCCGTCATTGCAAGGATGGTATTGAAGGATCCGCTTCCCAGTGCAGTAGAGATAAGTACTGCAAGCAGCATTCCGGGGATCGCAGACCAGATGTCGCAGATACGCATGGCGACATTATCAATGGTTTTTCCTGCATATCCAACCAGGCATCCAAAGAATGTGCCCAGAATAAGACCAATCAGAGCGGCAGTAATACCAAGGGAGAGAGAATACCTTCCTCCGCAGAGCAGACGGCTCAAAATGTCACGGCCGAGCTGATCGCATCCAAGCCAGTGCTGGGCATTGGGCGTCGCATACATGTTTGCATAATCCATGTAGTTTGGATCATAAGGTGCGATAAACGGACCGATGATAGCGAGGATTATTATTATCGCAAGAACGACCAGACCGGACATTGCTGCAGGATTCTTGGACAGGCGTTGGAAGACCTGCTTGAACATACTTTCTTTTTTGCGTCTTTTCTTGGGCGCAGTTACGACAGCAGTTTCACTCATTTCTTCTTACCTCCTTTCTTAGCAGCATAGTTGACATACTGGGCTTTGATCCTCGGGTCAACGAAAGCATAAGCTAGGTCGACCAGCAGCATGACGATAGCTGAAAATGTGGCAAGGATCAGAACACAGCCACGTACAACCGGGTAGTCTCTGGATGAAATACCGGTAAGCATGTACTGGCCAACACCGGGGAATGCAAATACAGTCTCGATAACGACCGATCCGCCGATAATACCGGAAAGATGCATTCCAAGGTCACTGATAACAGGGATAAGTGCGTTGGGGAGCATGTGCTTGTAAGTTACCACACGCTCTTCCAGACCTTTAGCCCTCGCAGTAGTTACAAAATCTGCGCGGATGGTTTCAAGTACTGATGCACGCGTATGACGTGCTGTCATGGCGATGCCTGAAAGTGATGTCGCCAAAACAGGCATGATCCAGCAATACCATTCTCCAATTCCGAACGGAGGCAGCCATGCAAGTGTCAGTGAAAACAGTGCAATCATGACTAATGCAAAGAAGAACTGCGGCATGGAACTGAAGATCATGGAAACAACCAGCAGACCTCTGTCCAGAATGGAATTACGCTTTTTTGCAGCAAGGATGCCGAGAGGTATTCCGAAGAGCATGTTCAGTACAAGTGAAATGCCGCCAAGAAGAGCTGTCCTTGGCAGACGGATCCCGAATTCCTTGATGACAGGAACTTTATAGATATAAGATATTCCAAAATCAAAACGAAGGAAAATATCCCTCATGAATGTGCCAAGCTGGACGATAAACGGCTTATTAAGACCCATCTGTTCCCGCAAGGCCTCTATGTCTGCGGCTGGTGCTTCTGTGCCCAATATGATCTTGGCAGGATCTCCCGGAACAAACCACAGAACCGTAAAGATCAATACTGCCACGCAGAGCACAATGATTACCAGCCATAATAGTCTTTTAACAATGTATCTCCACATTATATAACCCCTTTTCGATGTTGAGGTAACCTCTTAGTTAAATCAGGCGGCGTCACCATGAGGTGGCGCCGCCCATAATAATTGCCTGAAATAACAATTATAGTTTTGAATTTACGGTATTATTCGTAGATGGATGCACCAACAAGAGGAGTGTTCTTATCACCGATCGTGTACTGGATCATGTTCTCAGGGATGATATCGTTCTTGTTTGATGCATAGAGAGCCATTAAATAGCCGTTCTCAACACAACGTGTCCACCATTTCTCCATGTTCTCAGGTGTATGGCCTTCTTCTGTAAGGCATGCAGCGAGGATTGCTTCCCACTCATCATCAACAAGGAGATACTGGGTGTGATCCTTGGTGCTGGTGTTGCCGTAAGAAGTAGCATGCTGCCATACAGTAACGTTGTAGTCGCCAGCCATCTGACCTACTGTAAGATCCCACTGATCAGCTTCAGCGAGGACTTCATTAACTGCGTTTCCATCGGCAAGGATCTTAGCTGTAGCATTGATGCCGACAGCAAGGAGCATGTTGATGATAACGTTGATGTTGTCTTCGTCCTGACCTGAGCCGACGATCGTGACAGTTTCGCCGTTATAACCGGCCTTGTCCAGATGTTCCTGTACAACAGCGGGATCAACAGCTTCCTTGGTATTGTAGTTGTCCATTGATGCCCAGTCTACAAAGTCATAATCTGAATAGTAGTCGTTTGCATAAGCATACAGTCTTCTGTCAAATCCGCCACGTGCGGCAATGATACCGTTCTGATCGATAGCGTTGAAGATTGCAAGACGCATATCTTTGTTTCCGCAAATGCTTGAAGGATCGCAGTTTGCATAGATCGCAGCGATCATCTTGTCAGCATATGTGAATACGTTGAACTTATCAGCAAACTCACCGCCGTCAGCGAAATCAGCGATATCCTTAGAATCAACACTGCCTACAAAATTGAGTTCTCCGGTCTTGAGACCAATGAGCTTCTGAGCGTTCTCGTCGATCATCTTGTAAACGATCTTCTTTACGTTTGCCTGCTGTTCCTGACGGCGAACTTCCTCATTTGTCTGCCAGTAGTCTTCGTTCTTTACCAGAACCAGCTCTGATCCGGATACATAGCTGTCAAACTTGTAAGGACCGGTTCCGATCATTTCATTAGCAAGATGAGACTCGCTTTCATTGTAGCTTTCCTCATTAACGATGATGCAGCGGCAGAATACGTTGAGGAGCTGTCCGACATTGGTCTGCTCAGCTGCAAAACGGAACTCAACGGTACTGTCATCTACTGGTATTACTTCCAGAAGATTGTCTTTCCATCCTGAGGTAGCTGCTTCATTCAGAGAATGAATGTAAGAGAAAGCAACATCGCTTGCTGTAACAGGGCGGCCTTTGTGATCCTTGATGTAATCATAGATGTGAACAGTGTAGATACCTGTTCCGGGCTCGTGGTCACAGCCGGGCATGAAGTTGCCTTCATAGGTGGCGTCAGCCAGGAACGGCTGCATCTCGCCATAGATGTCGCACTCGTAGAGCATCTCGTACACTTCGTACATTCCGGGAGCACCTGCTCTTGTTCCGAATGCGTCAAGTGTTGTTGCGGTACGGGTTGCCTGCGCGATCTCGTCGATCTCCACTGAAGCAACGTCCACAGTTTCCTGCTCTGCATACTTCTGTGCTGTGGTGGTCTCAGCAGGTGCTGCAGTTGTAGCGTCTCCGCCGCCTGCAGGTGCTGCAGTTGTAGCACTTCCTGCACCGGACTGACCGCATGCAGCGAGAGCAGCGACCATCGTTAATGCCAGAAATAAAGCAACTAATTTCTTCATCTTTTCTTCTCCTTTTCCAGAAAAAATATTGTGGAACACAATGTCCCAAACTTGGGTTTAGGATACATTACAGGCAAAACCAAAATGTGGCGCAAATGTGAACGAAATGTTTTACAAATTATGAAATTTGTATAGGGATTGGCAGTTTGCCCATATAAGAACTTGTCAAAATTGGTGAAAAATACTAAAATCAGAGCTTGAGGGAAGAATTAATGAAACGTTTTCTGAAATATCTTTTATATGCAGCCATATTTATCGCGGCATTTTACCTGATCACATTGCTGTTCGGGGATTTCCGGACGTCTGTAAGATTCGGTAAGGATGACGCGCTGACACTTACAGGCCCGAAGAAAACTTCTGTAACTGTTCCTTATGCTGACATAGACAGCATTGAACTGATCATGCTGGCAGATCCGGGGGAGAAGGTAGACGGAGGCAGCAGCAGGTCATATTACTGGGGGACCTGGAAGAATTCCGCTTACGGTGAGTACCAACTTTTTGTGTCAAAAAAATCGCCCGCGGCGATCCTCGTAAGGACCACGGCAGGCGGTATCATTATCTTTAATCAGGATGACTCAGTAACTACTGAAAACACCTATAAGATGTTCAGTGAACTCCTGGCCAGCCTTTCTTCTTAATTATAGGATACAGTGAAGAAGAAGGAGCTGCCTTCCCCTTCAACGCTTTCCACCCATATCTTTTCCTTAAGCCCGTGGATGATCTCATTGGCTATGGCAAGGCCGAGCCCGCTTCCCTGGGAGTTTCGTGTGACATCAGCTTTGTAAAACCTGTCAAATATCTTGTTTATGTTCTTTTGGCTGATCCCCGGTCCGTCATCCCTGATGCAGAAAGTAACATGGTCATTTCCGAGAGCCTGTGTGATCCAAATATGACCGCCTTTTCCGGCAAATTTCATGGCATTGTCCAGAATGATCATCCAAACCCGGAAGATCTGATGCTGGTCGGTGTAAAGCGGAGGGATGGCGTCAAGCGCAAGTTTGGACACATCCATGTCGATCCCCATGTCATCACACATCATCATGTATCTGTCTATCACGGGATTAAAAATGCCGTCCGCATAGCATTTTACCTTTTCGAATTTTTCCCTGTTGCTCTGAAGCCTGGAAAGGTTGAGGATCTCCCTGACAAGGTCGTTCAGACGGTCAGACTCCCGGAGTATGGTCTGTGAATACCTTTTGCGCTCATCCTCTGTCCGGTACATGCCGTCATAAAGCAGTTCCGCCATTGCCCTTATCGAAGTAATGGGGGTTTTAAGCTCGTGGCTTACGTTGGAGATCAGATCTTTCTGCAGTTTCTTGAAATCATCATGCTGCTTCATGATGAAGAATATCAGGAATATACTTATAAGGAATAAAAGCGTGAACACACCGGAGAATGATATGAGCAGCACCTCGGTGTCGCTCATGTCCCACACAAGAATGGACGCAAAGATACGGCCGGAATCGGCGGCAACAGTCCTTCCTGCGATCGTGACAAGCCTGCTGGTCTCAGTCCCTTTAAGTACCTTTATGAAATAAACTGACTTTTTTTCAAGCAGTTCCGGGACCAGCGCCCTGAGACTGTCGGCTTCACCGGGCAGCACCCAGGCCCGGTCAGTAGTGACCAGCGCGGCATCATCTGTGAAAAGATAGTACTCAGCAGGGATACCCGCTCCGGCAATATTGGTATATCGGGTCAGCGTATATCTGCCGCGTGTATAGGCACTATCAAGAAGATCACTCCTGTTCAGGATAAAAGGCAGGAAAAATATCAGGGCTGCGCCAACCACGAGAAAAAGGAAATATGCGCTTATTGCGATCACAGCAACTTTTTTGCGTGAAAGATTATTTTCGGAAGACCGGTTGATCTTAGTATTCTTTTTCATCTATCATGTACCCGATGCCGTATACGGACTTGAAATG
>JAZOAJ010000370.1:0-13510 GCA_045595385.1 Lachnospiraceae bacterium
ACACCGGATGCCATGGAAAAGTGCGGTGCAAAGATACTTTTCAGAGGAGTAAAGCTAAAGCCCGGAATGGCATGCGCATTTGCCATTAAAGACGGCAAGCTTATATGCGGTCTTTCCGGAAATCCTGCATCAGCGCTTACCACATTTTATGTGGTAGCCCTCCCGGCACTCAGGAAGATGGCCGGCGAAACAGACTGCATTCCTAAGGAGTTTACAGTATCCCTGGCGGAAGATTTCAATAAAAAGAGCAAAGGCCTGAGAGTTTTAAGGGGAAAGCTGGATCTTAGTACGGGAGAGCCGGCTCTCGTTATCCCTTCAGGACAGGGAAATGTAGTGATCAGTTCAGCCATCGGAGCTGACTGCATGGCATTTGTTCCGGCAGGCAGCGGACCTTTGCCTAAAGGAACAAAGCTTAAAGCATTCTTGATGTAAGCGGGAAAACATACATGAAAGACAATTTTGGAAGAGAGATAACATATTTAAGAGTTTCAGTAACAGAGCTTTGCAACTTAAGGTGCAGATACTGCATGCCTGAGGACGGCATATGCAAGCTCGCCCATGAGCAGATGCTCACCGAGGAAGAGCTTATCACTGCCATAGAGGCAGCAGTTTCCCTTGGCATAACAAAGCTCAGGATCACCGGCGGTGAACCGCTTGTAAAGAGAAACATAGTTTCCATATGCGAACATGCGGCAAACCTTCCCGGCGTAAAAGAAGTCTGCCTTACAACAAACGGAGTGATGCTCCCTAAACTCGCGCGTCCGCTTAAAGAAGCCGGAGTCACCAGGTTCAACATAAGCCTGGATACGCTCAACCCTGAAAAGTACAGATATATCACGAGGATAGGGGAACTTAAGGACGCCATGGCGGGCATAGAGGCAGCGCTCGAGGCAGGATTTGAGAATACTAAGATAAATGCCGTCCTGATAGGCGGATTTAACGACGATGAGATAGACGACCTGGCGGATCTGACTTTAAAGCTGCCCGTTGACATGAGGTTCATAGAGATGATGCCCATGTATGACAGCGGAGATTTTGGTCCGGAATGTTTTATAAGCGCGGACAAAGTGATCGAAAAGCTTAATGACAGAGGCATTGAAAAGGTTTCAAGGGATGGAGGCGTTGCGGAGCTTTACAGACTTCCCGGAGCCCTCGGAAATGTCGGCATCATAAGGCCGGTAAGCGCACATTTCTGCGGCGAGTGCAACAGGATCAGGCTTACCGCAGACGGAAAACTGAAACCATGTCTTCACTCAAGCGATGAATACAGCATCAAAGGCCTTGACAGGGAAGGCATGACGGAGATGTTCAAAAAGGCAGTCCTTGGAAAACCCAGATGGCACGGAGAGCTTTCATATGACAGCAGATCCCACGCCAACAGGAACATGAACCAGATCGGAGGCTGACATGGGCATACCGGTATTGGGATTTGCCGCTTTTTCCGGAACAGGCAAGACAACACTGATAGAAAAACTCATCCCGGCCCTGACAGCGAAAGGGCTTAATGTTGCGGTCATAAAGCATGACGCACACGGCCTTAAGTTTGATCATGAGGGAAAGGATTCCTACCGGTTTTCCAAGGCAGGGGCAGTTTATTCAATTGTAAACGGACCGGATCAGGCCGCGGTATTTGTAAACAGGCCGCTTCAGATAGAAGAAGCGTTCAGATTTGCCCCTGATGTGGACCTGATCATCGTGGAAGGATACAAATATGAGAATTTCACGCAGATAGGGATAAGCAGGAAGGCAACGGGAAAAGGCTTTACTTCCCCGCTCTCAAGATTTATTGCTGTAGTTACGGATGAGGAGATACAGGGGGATACCCCGGCATTTGGCTTTGACGCCATAGAGGAGCTGGCGGATTTCATAGTCAGAAACATGGATTCATTTACGAGGTATTAAAAATGCAGAACATGGATGACTTTACACATTTTAATGATCAGGGACGCGCCAAAATGGTCGACGTGGGAGATAAACCAGGGACGGTGAGGACAGCAACTGCGGCTGCCAGTGTTCTGGTGAGTCCCGAGACATTTGAGCTCATAAAGAGCGGCGGGATGAAAAAAGGCGATGTTCTCACTGTGGCCCAGATAGCGGGCATAATGGGAGCAAAACGCACACCGGACATTATCCCGATGTGCCATCCGATCGCCATCACAGGGATTGACATGGACCTCTCCCTTGACGAGGCAAAACATTCGGTCGAGATCAGGGCAACCGTTTCCTGCAAAGGCAGGACAGGTGTTGAGATGGAAGCTTTGACCGCGGCGTCGGTCGCTGCGCTTACGGTATATGACATGTGCAAAGCTGTCCAGAAGGACATGATCATCAGCGAGGTTAAACTGCTTGAAAAAACAGGCGGAATTCACGGAGATTTTCACAGGGAGGACTGACATGGCTTACAATGCAGCGGTTATAACGATAAGTGACAAAGGTTCAAGGGGTGAGAGAGTTGATACCAGCGGGCCGTCCCTTTGCAGGATACTTGAAGAGAACGGATACCTGGTAGAATACACAAACATCATTCCCGACAAAAGGGAGCAGATAAAGGATGAGCTCATCAAGTGCTGCGACGAAAAGCAGATCGCGCTTATCCTTACTACCGGCGGAACAGGATTCTCGCCAAGGGATGTAACACCGGAGGCTACAATGGAAGTAGTTGAGCGCCCTACTCCGGGCATACCGGAGCTCATGCGTGCTGAGAGCATGAAGATCACTCCGCACGGATGCCTTTCAAGGGAGGCAGCAGGCATAAGGGGGAGATCTCTGATCATCAACCTTCCCGGAAGCGAAAAGGCCTCGAGGGAAAACCTCCAGGCAGTGCTCAGACCGCTCGCGCACGGACTTAAGATGCTCTACTCTGAAGGCTCCGCGGAATGCGCTGCCGAGCATGAGCATCATCACCATGACTGATAACGGACAGGAGAAAACAGATGTCAAAACCCGTACCTTCAATAGATGAATGGCTGAAGGAAGCCAAGGCTGATCCTTCAGCTGCAAAGATCGGAATGTATCTTACCCACAACGGAGTGGTCAGGAAGACCGCAAAGGCTTTAGTCCGCTACGGCGAGGAAAATACGCAGGACGTGACCGGAATGTACTTTGCTTATGATGAGGCAAAGGTTCAGTCCGCAATTGATGAAACCTATAAGCTGGACGGAGTTTATTATATAAAGACCTGGCTGAATGAAGGCGAACTTACTGTCGGCGACGACATCATGTATGTCCTTATCGGCGGGGATATCAGACCGCATGTGGTCGACGCACTGCAGTTTCTGGTTGGAAAGATCAAGAACGAATGCGTGATCGAAAAGGAACAGTACTGATCAGACCAGGTATTTATTGACTCCCGGGATCAGATTAAGTACAGCAGATATGGCGGTGCATATGATCAGCGCGATAAGCGCAACAACGGGCACCGCAAAAATAGGATTGAAGACGGTCGCGTTCAGCCCGAGGAAACGGTTTATCCCTAAGATCACCAGGTCGTGCACCATGTAAATGCCCAGTCCCCAGGAAGATATCTTCCGGCTGATGCGGTTAAGGGAAGCATTTCCTTTTACGTTGTATTTAAAGAACGTAAATACAGCAAATGCGATGAACATCTCATAGAGCATGAAACTGTTCGAAAAAGTATCATCGGGGAAACCGATCCTGCGCACATAAAGCGCATTGACCAGCGGTCCGGCGATGATGGAGAGGGTGCCGAGCGCATAAAGGATCCGTCTGAAGATCTTATCCAGTCCGTATTCATGGATGTAATATCCGCCTATGAAGAAGAACGGATAGCCGAGCACGACTTCCATGTGCATGTCGTAGAAATGACTGAAGATCATGTCAGTGTAATGTACAAGCGCCGGGCTTCCGAATCCGGTAAGGATGTTAAATAAAGTAGGCAGGAAGAAAGCAAATACGAATGAAAGGATCATGAAATACTTCATGGTCTTTTTATTTTCCGCGATCAGCCGTATGAGCGGGAAGCAGATGTAAATGCCGATCATTGCAAGCAGATACCAGAGATGGTAATTACTGTTGAAAAACTTGAACACCATACCGCTGATCCCGTCATTCCAATACGTGATCACGGCATAAATGATATTCCATATGATAAAGCAGACGGCCAGCTTAAGAACATGTTTTCTGTAAAGTTTTCCTATTTCAATGTCCTTCCCGAGCATCAGGGCACCGCTGATAATGAAAAACACAAGAACACAGGGGCGTGTCGCGCTTTTATAAAAGTTAAGCACCAGCCACTGCACAGAGTTTATGTCAGCAGCATACCACTGGTACGATGCCGTATGAACGATCATGAGCATGAAGTATTCAAATACTTTCAGATGGTCGAAATATGCAGTTCTTTCTCTGCCCGCAGGCACAGCAGCTTCTTTCATACGATGTATTTATTGATAAAAGGTATTTTGTTTAAGATCCAGCTTAATGCAAATGAAACAGCAAATGTGATGACAGCGATCACGGGGACAGCCAGGACAGTGCTGAACGAGAGCGCGTTAAGCCCCAGCCTTATCGAGAGCTGTTCGATCACCATTGCATGTATCAGATAGGCTCCAAAACTTAAGTCTGACAGCAGACGGATGATCTTTCCATACCGCGTCAGGCTGCTGTCGCCATTGATCACATTTTTGAAGAAAACAAATATTGCGGCAGCAGCCAGCATGACTCCCACGTTGAAGTTCGCGTGATAAGTGTCCGAAGGCCAGCCTTTGGTGTATGCATCCAGCACAGAGAATCCGAAGGTTACTGCAAGGTTAAGTATGGCAAGACAGTAAAGGATGATCCGTGCTTTTTTCTTAAATTCAAAATTGTTCAGATAATATCCGGCAATAAAGTAGAATGCGTAGCCTGTTACCATGCAGATCTTTGACTCATCCAGCCTGTCATATATATAGCCGGCATAATCCGAGATGGTCTTACCGCCGAGATAACCGCTTATTGTCACATTCCCAAAGTCAGAGAGCAGGTTCAGTACAGCAGGGATCGCAAAAGCGATGATAAATGAGATGAGAAGAAAATACCTGATCGTCTTTTCAGATCTTACAAATAGTCTGAGCAGGGGAAGGCAGATGTAAAGGCCGGCTATCATCGGGATGAACCACAGATGATAGTGGCTTGCGAGCGCAACCTCGATAACAGAGCCTATCCCGAACATGTAATTTGATACAACCGCATAGATAATGCTCCACACGACAAATGCAACAGCCATGCGGAGTACATATTTTGAGAATATTTTCTTTACGGGTATGTCACGCCCGAGAAACAGGGCGCCGCTTATCATCACAAACAGGAGAACTGCGTGATCGGTGAGGGTTTTATAGGCGTTCATGGTGAGCCATGAAGCACTGTGTATGTCGGTGTCATACCATAATAATGAAGCGGCATGGAGCACCATGATCAGAAAGATCGCCAATACGCGCAGATGGTCGAAATAAGCTATTCTGTTGGAAGATCCTTCCGTCTGCAAGCCATACTCTCCTTTTTGGTCTCTGCTATTTCTACATTATAGCGGAATTCGTCAAAGGTAGTAAAGCCCATTTCTTCCAGCACTCTCCGGCTCTTAAGCCTGTCTTCATCTGTATTGAATCCGGGAATGAGCGGCAGCCGGACGGTTATTTTTGAAGGATCGACGCGGCTGATGAGGAGCTTTAGATTTTGAACAGTATTGGAATTTGATACCCCGGTATATGATCTGTAGATATCCGGGTTCATGTCTTTGATATCGATAAGATAATAGTCGATGTCAGGTATCACTTTCGCAAGCAGATCAGACGGGGTGCTTAAGGATGACTCGAGACCGATCTTCCATTCAGGAGGACAGATCTTCCTGAACGCGTGGATAAAATCAGCCTGGAGCAGCGGCTCCCCGCCTCCGAATACTATGCCGCCGCCGGTTGCCTGAAAGTACAGGTCATCAATCTTAACTTCGTCAAGAAGTTCTGATAAACCATAGGTCCTGACAGGTCCGGGGCTTTCAAAGCACTGGGGATTAAGGCAGTAACGGCATCTTAACGGGCAGCCGAAACCGGCCACAAGTGTAGTCACTCCTTCCCCGTCATTGACAATGCGGAGTCTTGATACGCCTATTGATCTGAAAACAGGACTTTCGTTTATCATCTTGCGGGTACATCTCCGTCAAGTTCGTAAAGATCAGTTTCTACAGGCTCTGCGATGTCTCCTTCGAGCTCGTAGGTCTCCTGATCATCAAATGATGCCACCTCGCCATCAAGCTCAATGGTTTCCGGTTCTGTTGTCGGCATGGTGTCTATATAGCCGGCGATGTCTTCGATGGGCGGCTTTCCTGTAAGCCTTCCTATCAGGGAGGAGAAGGCGTCAGGGATGTCAGAGAGTGAGCAGGCAGTAAGGCTGGCGGTACACAGGGATGATACGCCGACGATCGCCACAGCTTTGCCGAGGCGGCGCTTTAAACTGAGCTCAGCCTCAAGTTTTCTGACCTCTGCTTCACACTTCGGGCAGGTCCCTTTGCAGTTTCCCTGATGTTTGCATTCGCTGACTACCCATTCGATATCGTTTTTCTCCGCAATCTCGCGGCGGATCTGTTTCAGTATCCTGCATTTGTCTTTTCCGTTCATGATAACCTCCAAATAATTGCTTTCTGATTATTTAGTACGGATCGGATAATAAAAACTACAACTATTTTTCCGCTTATGCTATTATGACCATATGGAATATAAACATATTATACACCCGTTTCCGCCGCTTTATGACAAAACTTCAAGGATACTGATCCTGGGGAGCCTGCCGTCGGTAAAGTCAAGAGAGCAGATGTTCTTTTACGGTCACCCGCAGAACCGGTTCTGGCCGATGATCGCAGATCTTCTTGGTGAGAAAAGACCGGTTTCAGTTGAGGAAAAAAGAGAACTGGCTCTCAGGCATCACATCGCGATGTGGGATACGATCTACAGCTGCGACATCAAGGGTTCGAGCGACAGCAGCATCAGAAATGTCTGTCCGACAGATCTAAGGCAGATAATAGACGGATCGCAGGTTAAGCATGTCTTTTGCAACGGAAACACATCCGGAGCCTATTACAGGAAGTACCAGGAAAATGAACTGGGGATACAGGCAGCGGTACTTCCGTCCACCAGCCCTGCGAATGCGGCCTGGAACATGGAAAGGCTCAAAAATGAATGGAAGATCATATTGGAATACCTGTAGATAAGGGGGAAAGAAAAATGTTCTGTACAACATGTGGAAAAAAGCTGGCAGATGGAGCGGTCTTCTGTCCGAACTGCGGAAGCAGGGTTGAAACGGCACCTGTCCGTCCTGCGCCTGCACCGGCACCTGCGCCCACGCCTGTTCCTGTCCGTCCTGCACCTGCACCTGTGCCGACCCCGGTACAGCCGGCTCCGGTCTATTCAAATCCTGAACTTGCAAACAGATATGTCGCTCCAAATAAAAAGGACAGTGTCTGGCCGGCATCATGCGGAGTAATGGGAATACTGGCTCTGATGTTTTATCTGACCGGCTATGTTATCTTTGCAGTGCTCGGTTATGCGTATATGGCTTTCCCTTATGTTCCCGTGATAGTTTTTATTGCCATGGCTGTTGTGTTCTTTGTACATACCAGAAAGATCCCGTGGGTTACGATATTCCCGTTTCTGATCTATCTGATATTTAACATATACCAGAGCCATTATTTCTTATCTGATGTGTTCCGCTTCTATAGGGGGATGAACGGAATGATGCTGATACAGGCTGCGATAGTATTACTGCCTGTGATCATTTTCATCCTCTATGTTCTGATAACACTGATCAGGCCGAGAGGCGCTGCGCTTAGGGTAATATTCCTTATCCTGTCATTGATACAGGCTACGCTGCTTTTCGTCAGTCCGCTGACTTCGCTGTATTCGATGTCAATGTCAGGTGATATTTATTACGCAGCCTACATGATATTTATCAGACTGGGGATCATGTTCTTCTATATCGGCTATGCCATAGCCGGAATGAATGTGCGCAGACCGGAATGACAATATTATTTGAGATTAAAAAATGCCCGCTTTGGCGGGCATTTTTTTATTCAAGTATCACGAGCCTTCCTTCCACATGCGCGTCAAGGCCCTGATGCGTCAGGAAGTATTCCTCGACCAGGTTATTGACACTGGTTGCCACGACACGCGGCTCCATGTTTGCGGTGACTTCCTCGAACGGGACTGAGAAGAACTCGGTGAAGTTGTTGTAGTGGTAAGTCTGCATGGCGATCAGAAGCTCCTGGTCGTCTGTGATGTCTTTTCCGTTGAACTTGAACTCTTCTATTGTATGTGTGCTCTTTCTGTAAACTATGCGTACACCCTTTGAGTACTGGTAAAACTCGGTATGCCCTTCCCACGCGTCATCGCGCAGTACATACTGTATCATCTGACGGAACTGTTTTCCCGTTACTTTCAGCATCCACAGATGGTCGTCGAACGGGGTGTTTTCTATCATGTCCTGATATTCCACGATAGGGCCCATGGATTCCTTACGGATGGAGCCTGATCCCATGAGCATTATGTCAAAGCTGCTCTCCCACTGGATCAGGTCGGCATAGAGATTTCCCATTTCAGTCTCCTGGATACGGGATGGATGGGTAAGAGCCCTCGCAAATGTTGTGACCACGCGGTGGAATTTTACCTCAACCTCGCCTTGATAGGTACCGAGCAGGCTTTCCATGATGGGGTCGGGGTCAGCAGTTTCCGGAGTGATCGGAACGCAGCTCCATGAGAGGTCAGAGATCCTGTTGCGGAGCGTATCATATACGATGTCAAAACGGCCTATCTGACCGGAGCCTTTGCCGGCCTGAACGATCGGGATCCCGTTCACATATTCCGGCTCTTCCATAAATGTATGCGAATGTCCGCCGATGATCATGTCCACTCCCCAGTCAGGGTCAAGGAGCTCTGCCAGTTCCCTGTCAGCCTCGATCCCTATGTGAGTGACCAGCACGACCATGTCGGTGTGGCGGGTCCGGTAGTTGTCGCATATGATACCGACTTCTTTGGCAGCCTGTTCAATATCGATAAAAGTACCGATTACCTTTTCCGACTTGGTAGTAGCCAGGACCTCTTCCGTAAGGATCCCTATGAACAGGATCTTCATTCCGCCGACTTCAAGCTGGAGATACGGCTGAAACAGCCTTGTGTTGTTCAGTGTTACAAGCAGATTGGCATTTATGATGGGAAATCTCGCGCACTTCTCAAGGAACAGCATGTGCGCAAGGCCGTAATCCACTTCGTGGTTTCCGACGGTAGTCACATCCGGCGCGAGCAGGTTGAACAGGTCGATCGTGGAAAGGCCGCGGTATTCCGAATCGATGATCGATCCCTGGAACATGTCGCCGGCATTTACATAGATCACATTGTCTTCTTCCTGCCTGACCTTTTTAACATAGCCGGACAGGTACTGGATGCCTCCGGTCACATTCCCGTCCTTTTCCTTGGGAAGGAAATCTCCGTGGATGTCATTAGAGTGTAAAATCGTTAATTTCTTTTTTGCCATTTATAATCGTCTCCGTATTACTGGATCTCGCCCAGTATTTTCTGCATCACCTTTTCATCCATGGGGAAAGGTATCTTTTCCATCCTTGCGGGATTATTGAGAAAAGTGCTGACAGATGACTGCATTATATCAGAAAATTCTTCCCGGGTCATATAGGAACTGAACATGGGATCAATGCAGGTTCTGCGTATGAACGCCCTGAATCCGGACATGTCTTCAAATCCCATTGCTTCCAGAAGCAGCAGTTTGTCATTTTCAGCTGCCTGGTCAAGGTATCCCGGCTGGAAAATGCCGATAGCAATTCCGTGAGGGACATGTTTTTCATATGTAAGTACATAGCTCATGCCGTGAGGCAGAGATGTTCCCGGCGTGACTATGGAAAGTCCTCCCAGATTTGAAGACCGGGCAAGATCCATGAGCACTTCTTTCCGGGTCACTGTGTCTTCGGGCAGACCGTTTTCAATGTAATGTTTAACGCGGCTCCATATCCTGAGCCCTTCAAGCGCGTACGCCCTGCTCTGCTCAGTCGACTTTGTGTTTATGAAGCTTTCAATCATGTGTCCCATCGCATCGATCGAGGTGCTCCGGATGATCGAAAGAGGGGCTTTATCCAGGTATGAAGGGTCAACAAGAGACAGGTTGGGGAAGAGCTTCTGTTTGGCTGTGAGCTTAGTTTTCAGATCATGGCGCGTAAGGACCGAAACAGCTGTTACTTCCGATCCGGTACCGCAGGTGGTCGGGATGCATGCGACAGGGACTCCGCCAGCCTGCTCATTTTCATAAAGCAGATCCCAGTCTGAAGAGCTGTTTTTGATCATGACAGCAACTGCTTTTGCCGCGTCCATGGGAGAGCCGCCCCCGATGCCGATGACGAAGTCTGCGCCGAAAGCGACTCCTTTATCACGGGCTGCCATGACGGTCTCAATACTCGGATTCTCCTCGACCGAATCAAATATCTCATACGGGATACCGGCGCTTTCCAACACACTGGTGACATCATCCAATGCTCCGCATTTTCTTGCCGAGCTGCGTCCTGTTACAAGAAGGGCTTTTGTGCCGAGAGCAGACAGTTCTGCGGCGTGGTTTTTCACTGCGTTAAATTCAATGTAATTGCTCATGTTTGTTGATCTCTTTATCTTTCTATAAGTTGATGTCCGGTGCGTTATCGCGCTGATATGAGCACCAGTTTCCGTTTTCAGCCATCTCTTCCCTTGCAAGAATGGTCAGAAGCTCTTCGCTCTGTCCATGGACTTTTAGCTGAGCTGACATTTTGTTGTAAAAACGCTCCATTTTCTGATGGTCAGACAACATTCTGGGCAGAGAAAGCCTTCCGTAATAGTTGGCTATGAACAAGGTAACGGCAGATATCGTTCCCAGCAGGATCTTCAGAACTGTACGCCAGATTTCCACATTCGAAACTGCAATGACAGGACTGAATATCAATCCTCCGCACAGCAGTTCAAATCCAAGTGCGAGCACATACAGGGCAATGCTGAAAAACATCGCCATGCGGACAGTATGTGTGCTGACCGACAGTTGGTGAGCTGACTTTTTTAAGGCATTTTTGTGGTAATCCCGCTGATCTTCTACCCAACAGGATCTGATATCGTGTTTTGTTTCAGGAGTATCGCCAATGGTAAGCGTGCAGAGTGCAACCATGATCCATGCAGTTTCTTCCTGCTGGGTCCAGGAAAACTGTTCAGCCACATGAACCCGGCTTCCCGCATATCTTAGAAATGTCTGCACCCGCAGAGCTTCAGACAGAACACGGTATTCAATATAACGGCGGTGACAGTCGGAGCGTGAAGCATACAGCTGACATGCAAACGCTGCGATAAGCATGATCCCGCATACTATGATCATCCAGAAAGCCTCTGCCTCATCATACATGAGGAATGCAAATGTCAGCGCAGCACAGCAGACAGCAATGAGCGCAAGCACACGCCGGTATTTTCCTGCATTTTTCATGCTGATATAACCTGCGATGCGGCTGAGTTTATCCATTTTCACCAGCACCGGATCTTCGCTCACGTCCTGCGGGAGCCTCGAAGGTCCCTCAAATCCGCATTCCGGGGAGCGTTTATTGAAATCATCAGTTTCTCTGATCATATCAGCTGCTGCATCCCAGCTTCCAAGGACATGAATGCTCCCGGCGGTTTCGCCCTCCCGGCCTTTGCGGGGTGTTACTATATGTATGACTGATTCATTCTTCTGCGAACGGAGAGAAAGCCCTGATGCAGGGAAATAGTTTCCCTTTAGCGCGAAGCCAACCGCATCAGCAGTCCCGCATGCCTCTTTTGTGCCGGGGCCGCCGTCCCAAAGCGCAATGAGAATGTGACTGTGGGATACAACATATATTCCTGCCTGGCGGAACTGAAAGCTCCTGAGATCTCCTTCAGCCGGAGCCGCCTCTGTATACGGCGCAACAAATACCTGCATGGCTTTTTCACAGTGGTGGCGAAACCTGTCAGCTCCATCCGGGCTGAAGTCTTTTTCATAATCTTCCATGCTTCTGGGGAGCACGGCCGCAACAGGGATATCCAGCTCTTCAGCCACATCCGCGCACAGAAGGTCTGCGCCTTCTGCCAGGGAATTGAGCATGATCAGCGGAGAGGCGGGGCAAAGCTCCCTAATCTTTATCAGGCTGTCTTTTACTGCCTTCCGGATTGCGGGAATGTCATTTCCGTGTATTTCCCGGTGGCCGGTTACGCCAACCACGACAGGTATGGTGTTTTCAGAATATGATGCCATTTTAATCTATGATCTCCGACTCGAAAGGAAGCACAGGGATTACCAGTCTTTCAAAATATTCCCTGCATTCCTGTATGAATGCTTCTTCTGCATCATGCAGTACACGGTTTTTAAGGTGGCTGATGGCCAGGACTGTACGGAAGCCTGTGATTTTTATCGGATATGAAACCAGTCCCTCTGTGTCAAATGCCGGATTGTCATAAAAGGTTACAACAGAATGGCTTCTTGGAGAGATGATCGCAGCTATCCCATTGAGACAAAGCATGTCAGAGGCTTGGGTAGTTTCGGGAAAGCTTTTTTTCAAAGGGTTAAAGTCATGTTCGCTGAAAATAAGCTGGGTTGAGTGTAACAATTGTTTACGGCTGTTGAACAGCAGGGAAAACGGCATGTCCTTAAGCGGAGCCAGGCTTTTAGTAGCAATAAGCTCCTTTTCTATGTCAGGCCACTTGTCGCCATAGACATTTTCCGCAAGAGATCTTCTGAAAGTCACAACAAACGGATCATCGTCAAGGATGATGTGATTTTCCAGATTATCCGCCAGCGGCATTGAACTGATATAGAGATCCACATCCTCAAGGTTCAGGGAAATATCGTGATGCTCTCTTTTTATAAAATCCAGGTTGTAGCCGGGATACTTTTTGAGGAACAGAGGAGCAACTTCCGATAAAAAAGTAGGGAAGCCGAATCCGGGGAACCCGATGGTGATCTTCCTGTAGCGGTCGTCTTCCATGGCCTTTGTCTCTTCGACCAGCGTATTATAACGGGTGATCATCTTAAGGCAGCCTTCATAGAAATGCTCTCCGGCAGGAGTGAGCACAAGCTTTTTGTCACGCTTGAATAGCGTAACATTCAATTCAGTTTCCAGCCTTTTCAACTGTTCACTCAGTGCCTGCTGTGAAATGAACAGCCTTCGCGAAGCGGCGCTTATCGAGCCGTCTTCCACTATGGCTATAAAGTAATTGATATGAGTAAAGTTGATCATGGCATATTTATTATATCAAAGGCATGCATATCCTACAAGCTCTAGCCTGTATCCGCTACAAGTCAAAAGTGTTTTTTAAATCTGCACATTATTGCTATTATTCAATAGAAATAAATATTGTCATTAGAAAGGATTGAAAAACATGAGTTATTCCACAATGCAGGAGCTTTGCCCTGAAGAAAAAGCAATGCCGCTTTCGAAATTTTATTATGAGTATCCTGTACGGGATCTGTCACAGGAAATAAAGGATCAGCTGTTTGCTGACCC
>JAZOAJ010000371.1:0-2990 GCA_045595385.1 Lachnospiraceae bacterium
TGGCTCACAGAACGACATGGCTACGATCCGACTTGGCAGTCAACGTGAGCATAGTGACGGTTTGCAGTCTCATACTCAACGTGTGCAGTGTTGATGGTGATGCCGCGTTCTCTCTCTTCAGGTGCTTTATCGATGGAAGAATAGTCGGTGTATTCAGCTGAACCATACATTGCGAGGTACTTTGTGATTGCAGCGGTAAGAGTGGTCTTGCCGTGGTCGATGTGACCGATGGTGCCGATGTTTACATGGGGCTTGGATCTGTTGTACATCTGTTTTGCCATTAGAATATCCTCCTAAATGTTTTTTGTAAATTAATTAAAATGAAAATGTATTGAAGCCCCGGCCCTGATTGGTCAGGGATTCCTGCAAATTTCTGGGCAGCTCGACGAAGCTGTGAGGCTCCATCGAATATGTGGCCCTGCCCTGGGTCTTGCTGCGGAGATCTGTCGCGTATCCGAACATCGTGGAAAGCGGTACAAGGCAGCTTATTATGGCCGCGCCGTTTCTGATATCCGAACCTGTGATCTGGCCTCTTCTCGAATTGATATCGCCCATAACATCCCCCATATACTCTTCGGGGGCAGTGACCGTCACTTTCATGATCGGCTCGAGCAATGTCATATCCGCTTTCTGGCATGCTTCCTTAAAAGCAATACTTCCGCATATCTTGAACGCGAGCTCCGAAGAGTCTACCTCATGGAAAGACCCGTCGAGCAGCGTTGCCTTTACATCCACGACCGGATAGCCCGCCAGGTTACCGGAGAGCATTGCGCCCTGTATTCCCTGGTCGACGCACGGTATGAATTCCTTCGGGATGGCGCCTCCCGTGATCTTGTTGACGAATTCGTAGCCCTTGCCCTCATTCGGCTCTATCATAAGCTTCACATCTGCAAACTGGCCCTTTCCTCCCGTCTGGCGGGAGTACCGGGTAGATACAGTAGCAGCCTTTCTGATAGTTTCTTTGTAGGAAACCTGAGGCTTGCCGACGTTGGCTTCAACCTTAAACTCTCTGAGCAGTCTGTCGACTATAATCTCCAGATGAAGCTCGCCCATGCCGGCGATTATGGTCTGGCCTGTCTCTTCGTCCGTATAGGTCTTGAAAGTCGGATCTTCCTCCGAGAGCTTTGAGAGCGCTATCGCCATCTTCTCCTGGCCAGCTTTAGTCTTGGGCTCAATGGCTATGCGTATGACAGGCTCAGGGAATTCCATGGATTCAAGGATTATCTGATGTTTCTCGTCACAGAGGGTATCTCCTGTCGTCGTATTCTTTAGACCGACGGCAGCCGCTATATCGCCAGAGTAAACCTGCTCAAGATCCTCTCTGTGGTTTGCGTGCATCAGCAGCACTCTTCCCAAGCGCTCCCTGACTCCCTTGGTCGAATTCATTACTGTCCTTCCCGTCTCAACATTTCCGGAATACACACGGAAAAAGCTGAGCTTTCCAACGAACGGATCAGACATTATCTTGAATGCCAACGCGGAAAATGGGGCTTCATCGTCAGCTTTTCTTGTCTCGATTTGATCGTTTTTGGGATTTATCCCCTCAATCGGAGGAATATCCAGCGGGGAAGGCATGTAGTCGACTATTGCGTCAAGCAGCTTTTGCACGCCTTTATTTTTGTAAGATGTGCCGCACACTACGGGCACCATATGATTAGATACGGTAGCCTTGCGGATCGCGGCTTTGATCTTATCCTGGGGAACCTCTTCGCCATCCAGATACAGTTCCATGATATCATCATCGAAATCCGAAACGGCCTCGAGAAGACTGTCGCGGTACCTGGCGGCAAGTTCTTTCATGTCTTCTGGGATCTCTTCCAGACGCATATCTTTGCCGAGATCGTCATAATATACGCGGGCGTTCATCTCCACCAGGTCAATTATGCCTCTGAAATCCTCTTCAGCTCCAATAGGTAACTGAATCGGAACTGCGTTGCACTTGAGCCTGTCGTGGACCATCTTGAGAACATTGAAAAAATCTGCGCCCATGATGTCCATCTTATTGACATATATGAGTCTCGGAACATTGTAGTGATCCGCCTGACGCCATACTGTCTCGGACTGGGGCTCGACTCCGCCTTTTGCGCAAAGAACAGTAACACATCCGTCGAGAACTCTGAGCGATCTTTCGACTTCTGCCGTAAAATCAACATGACCCGGGGTATCGATAATGTTAATACGGGTATCGCGCCAATGACATGTGGTAGCCGCTGAGGTGATTGTAATCCCTCTCTCCTGCTCCTGCGGCATCCAGTCCATGACAGCCGTACCCTCATGCACTTCGCCGAGCTTGTAGCTTACGCCCGTATAGAACACAATCCTCTCGGTCGTAGTAGTCTTACCGGCGTCGATATGAGCCATGATTCCGATATTGCGTGTTTTTTCAAGTGTGTACTGTCTGGGCATTTGGGAAAAAATCTCCTGGATGGATTACCATCTGAAGTGGGCAAAAGCCTTGTTGGACTCTGCCATCTTGTGAGTGTCTTCGCGTTTTTTGACGGATGCACCTAAGTTGTTGCATGCGTCCATGATCTCACCTGCCAGACGCTCTTTCATTGTCTTCTCGCCGCGCTTGCGTGCATAGCTTACAAGCCAACGAAGACCCAATGTCTGGCGGCGTTCCGGCCTGACCTCGATAGGAACCTGATAGGTGGCTCCGCCCAAACGGCGAGCCTTGACCTCGAGAGCAGGCATGATGTTGTTCATAGCTTCGGTGAATGCGTCAAGGGGATCTTTATCTGTCTTTTCCTTGACTATATCAAAAGCGTCATAAACGACCTTCTGAGCAACACCCTTTTTACCGTCCAGCATAACCTGGTTGACAAGCTTTGTCACTAACACACTGTTATACAGAGGATCCGGTAAAATTTCTCTTTTGGGAACATTACCTCTTCTGGGCACTTAACTTCCCTCCTTCATTAGAAAATGGATTCACAGGTACTCGAGTATACTAAAATACCCGTTTGCGCCCCGGGGTTTATCCTGTTCTA
>JAZOAJ010000372.1:0-2250 GCA_045595385.1 Lachnospiraceae bacterium
AAATGTTTCATCTCCATTTTCTACAGCATCCATGTATTCCGCCGGAACATATATGTCAAGAAGCTGTATGGCGGCATCAGCCGGATCCAGGCAATAGGGAACATCCCTGAGCACATAACACGGCTGAACGGGCTCGAGCACAAGATTGCCGCTTTCGTCATAGACAAACTCACCGCGCTGTGATTTGGGCTGTTCAGTTACATAAGTCCATTTGCCTGCATAGTTTGCAAGATCCAGAGCGGGGTCCAGGCTGACAGCAGTTTCTTCGGGCTCAGTTTCTTCTGCAGTTTCTTTGGGCTCAGTGGTTTCAGTTTTTTCAGGCGCAGGCGCTTCTTCAGAGGCTTCAGTCTCCCCGGAAGGTGCCGTTCCGGGAGTCTGGGAACTTCCTGAGCACGCTGTGAGAACAAGCGCCATCATAAGCGCCAGACAGATAAATAAAGATATGATCCGTTTTTTCATTTAATTATCCTCCGTTAATAATTATCATAATTTTAGGTTTTTAATAAAAAGTAATCAATTTATTATCTTCAACATATTATGAAAATATCCAAACACTGGTATTTTAAGGACTGCCTCATGATCAAAATATGAGATAATGTTCCAAACTGATAATAACGGAAAGAGAAAGAGCATCATGGAAGAAAAGATCAAAGATTATCTGCCTTTGCCTGAGGAGATCATTAATGCAGAAAATGGAACATTTGAAGGATTTCACATGATAAACATGGAGCATGTGGATGACGATTCAGACTTCATGACAAACCTGGTGACCATGCAGGAAATAGAAGGCATCAGAATGGTGCCTGAGAGCGCAACATATATAGGTATCAATATAAACAGCCGTACCAAACCGGAGGATATAATTGCTGGCTTTAAGTCAGTTGGTGTCTTCAGTGACACGATCACTTTTCAGGAGAGGATGGGAAGGGGGAACCCAACTCTCCTGCCTCCGGGACCCAGGCGCCGGACTCCCGGAAACTGGCTGTGGTACATGGACAAAGAGAACGGCAGGGCAAAAGTACTCATGAGTCTTCAGTGCATGAATGCGGTCGGTGCGCTGGACAGATTCCGCGAACCTACAGGCGGCACTGGGTGCTGCATGCATGACGGTATCAACACAGATAAGATAAGCAGTGAAAATAACGGCAAGATCTTATATGACACAGATATTGAAATGTTCTATATCCCGGCAAATATCGATCCTGAAACTATAGAGTATAAAGATTTCTTTAAATATACAGATAAAGAGTCGCCTGACTTTAAGGCAAACGGCGGATGGATCATCTGGCATGCCCATGACAGTGAAGAAGGGATCATCAATATGGTCGGACCTTGTAAGTTCTATACCTCCGGAATGTATCATTACGGACCGGGGGAGAACGATTATTACCACCTCATGATGGCAGCAGTGAAAGCCCTGCCCGCGATCTGAAATAGTTCTTTATAATCTATCTAAGTAGATCATTACGCCCCTAAACTAAGGTTTTGGCCAAAGATCATGGCGAAAACCTTAGTTTAGGGGCTTTTTGCATCTGATAATCTTTAAACGGGATCACTGTGTATAAATACTAATAACATATTGACTATGAAAAACATACTTGTTAAACTTAAATCCGTCAGGCATGATGACCTGCATTACTGAAAACAACGGATGGCAAAATAATGGAAAGATCAGAAACATCATCCTGCAAGGGCATATGTCCCTGCAGCGGGGAATGCCCGATCGGGAAAGCATTATCCATGATCGGAGGAAAATGGAAAATGAGGATACTTTGTGCCCTTTCGGTAGATGGTACCCTCAGATACAACGACATAAAGAACAGGATCCCGCAGGTTACGCCTGCAGTTCTTTCTGCTGCTCTTAAAGAGCTCCAGAAGGACGGTCTGATCATCAGGACCCAATATGAAGAGATACCGCCCCGTGTAGAGTATTCGATAACTACGCACGGAAAGGACCTCTTTCCCATTCTTCACAGACTGGTACACTGGGCAAATAATGAGGAATTTGACGGAGATCATGATCTTTCAGCAAGCTAGAAAGGATATTTAAAATGAAAGATAACATGCTCACCAGAATGCTTGTCAGAAGTACAGTCCGCTCTCTGATAAAAGATCCGGATAAAAACATGATCAATATCCTGCAGTTGGTAGAAAAAGCAGACAAGAACGGTATCAACTCAGATACCTATGAAGTTCTGCGGCAGGCATTCACAGATCCGGATAATAACTGGAACATAATGGTCAGGAACC
>JAZOAJ010000373.1:0-2972 GCA_045595385.1 Lachnospiraceae bacterium
AGACTGAGTACAAGGTTCCGTTCGTCAATTACAATGGTCCTTACCTGCCGTATTTCAAGGAAAATGAATGCGATCACTGCCAGGCCTGCGTAACGGCGTGTCCTGTAAATGCGATGTCATTCGACGCAAGCGGTATCCGCCACATCGATCTCGATATGTGTCTCGGATGCGGGCTGTGCGAAAGCGCGTGTCCTAAACATATAGGTGAGATGAAATATACCGAGAGCCGCGCTATCAAAGTCGGTGAGCCAAGCCGCCTCAGAGTCCTGCTGTCAATTCTGTATGTCAAAGCTGTGTTTACTCCGGGAGTCTGGTTCTATAAGAAATTCACAGGCAGCCAGATGCACCTGATGAAATCTGATCCAAGAGAAAAGGATATCCTCAGCACTAAACAGCCGGGCTACATCCACGACGGTGAGAAGTACGCGGAGGCAAATCGCGCTTAAACAGCACACACTAAAGAACAATGGCATTATCGTATTCGCTGCTGCTGAGTTCAGCGCTGGCATCTATTGCATTATGGAAAAAAGCACTGACCATGCCGGGAACAGTCCTGGCATGGTCAATGTGCATCGTGATAACCGCGGTGGGAGGGCTGCAGGCTTTTGTCATGCTTTCAGCGACTTTCCTGCTGACAGTGATTGTAGACAAGGCTGTCGGAAGCCGCACGGATCCGTTTCATGTGAGGCGCAAGTCCGGGAAGCGCGACGCGGTGCGCGTGATGTGCAATGTGGGCACAGGGACCCTTGCCATGCTTTGCATGCTTGCGAGCGGTAAAGCATCATTCATAACCGTGTACGCGGCAGTGATGGCCGAATCGCTCGCCGACAGTCTCGCATCCAAGATAGGACCGCTGTCAAAGCGGAAGCCGGTCGATATATGCACAATGAAGCCGGTAGATACGGGTCTGTCAGGCGGCATCACCCTGCTTGGGTCACTTTCAGAGGTGGCCGGTGCTGCAGTCATCGCGGGGATCGCTGCTATATTTGGAAATAATCTGAAAAGCCTGCTGATAATACTTGCTGCAGGATTTGCAGGTGCTATGTTTGATAGCATTCTCGGTTCCCTGGTTCAGGCCAAGTTCATATGTCCAAGATGCGGACGTATCACAGAAAAAGAGATGCACTGCGGCATAAAGACCGAATGCATCTCAGGCTATGGTTTTATAAACAACGACCTTGTGAATCTTCTGAGCAACCTCTTCGCGTTCGTGGCTGCTTTGCTGGCTGCCGCGCTCTTATAATGTTACTTCATCAGTCCGAAAGCTGACTGATCTGTAAGAACGTACCCCTCTTTTCTGCCAAGGCTCCAGTAAAGCGGCGAGCGGTAGCAGAACCAGAATACTACAGCAAAGTATACGACCCCGATCACATAGTCATACCACACATAGACGGACGGATCGAAATACCTGACTATGTAATAGATCGCTGCCGGCGCGATCCCGAACACGCCCGTGATGAGGCCCGGATTATAGAGCGTCTTCTGCTTCACGTTGAAGAGAATCAGATGCATCACGAGTTCGGCAAGCGAAAGGAACAGCGCTGAAATGAACAGAAACTTAACTCCCGGCAGTATCATTGGCAGCAGATAGATCAGGAACAGCGCCAGCCAGTTTCCGAACATGCAGTTGAGATTGTTGCAGTCCCACTTAGTCTTATCAGGTTCGTCCTTCCCGAGCATTACCCTTACTCCCATCAGCGGGAATCCTCCCGGTACTCCAAACTCCTCATAGAAGTGAAGCAGCAGCATCGTAGATAACGCGAGCAGCAGCTTCTGACGCGGATCTTCAGTCAGAAAGATCGCCGCAAGCGCGGTAAATCCCGCGAGATATACCGATATGATGTACCAGTTATTGACTATCTTTTTCATTTTGATCGCCTCCTGCGTTATTTCGTTTTGATGCTTACATTATAATTAGACATCGTGTACAATAAAACAGACAAGCGAAATCAATTTGTCTAATTAACGGATCAGCGGAGGTTATGATATGGGACGTCCTAAAAAGAGCGACCGCGACGCGATGGCGACCGTGAGGATAGAAGAAGCTTTCTGGAAGCTGCTTGAAGAGATGAGCTATTCGGACATCACGGTCCTTCGGATATCCCAGGAATCCGGAGCCAACCGCAACTCTTTTTATTATCACTACAAGGACATCGATGACCTGGCCAGATCTGCCTTCATCAACAACGTAGATGAAACAGCATCCCGGGCGCTTTTCTCGGCCCTGCTACCGGGACTGGGCAGCGCAGACGGTCCTGCTCCCATCCTCGACCCTGATCTGCTGCCCCACTCAAGGCGCATCATGCTATGCGCAAGAAGCGATTCATCTTTTTTGAATCACCTTGTAAAGGATCTTCTCATACAGGCATGGTGTGACGCGCTTGAAATAGAGAAATCAGAGCTGTCATCAGAGGAGCAGCTCCAGATAGACTTTATCTTCTCAGGCCTTGTTTCTGTTCTCGGAAGCCGCGCGGTCGAGGAAGACCCGCTCATAATGACCGCGCTTTCACAGACAGAGATAGGCAAGACCGCGATAGACACCATGAAGCGCATATCGGAAATGCACAGATCATGCTGATGAAGTTCCGGTCATTCTAACATCGGAACGACCATAAACATCTATACTCATTTATTCGATTCAGCGAGCCAATCTTCGAGGCGCGTTGCAGATTTTCTGCAAAAAGGCTTCCAAAGGGTTTCCCCGGCCAATGAAAAGCCGCCGAAACCCAGTGATTTCAAAGGTTCTGCTGGCGGAGGACAGATGTCAGGACTCCGTCGCTAGCGCGCCACCTCACATCAAGTATGAGACTCAAAGAAGTCAGTAGGGAACAAACGTTGATTTTTCAAGGAGGAAAACGCGCCGTCCACGTTTGTACCCATGGTTGTACCCAAAACACAGTCATTATCGGATACACAATAAATGCTTGCTTCGATCCTTTTCACAGTTCGTACTTATCAAAATACCCCATCTC
>JAZOAJ010000374.1:0-4847 GCA_045595385.1 Lachnospiraceae bacterium
CTCCTTGAGAACAGCTCGCTCTTTTGGAAGCAGAAAGCGATCCGGGAACGCAGATCCTTCAGCCTGTAATCGGCCACATTTACGCCATCAAGCAGTACACTTCCTTCCGAAGCCTCGAAGAATCTCGGGATAAGAGAAGCGAGGGTTGACTTACCGCACCCCGTAGGTCCGATGATGGCGAGCGTCTCGCCTTTTTTCACATGGAAGGAAATGTCTGAAACCGCATCGGCATTTGCATCCGGATACCTGAAGCTGACGTCTCTGAACTCGAGGTCGCCCGAAAGTGCAGGCTCATCAGCCAGTGAGCCGTCCCGGATCGAAGGCTCGCTCTCGAGCACTTCGCGTATCCTTTTCCATGACGCCCTTGCGCGGATTATGGTCTGCGACAGGTTGCCAAGTATCGAGGCGCCTGTCAGGATGATCGCAAAGTAGGTGATACCTGCCATGACCTGTCCGGGTGTTACGCTTCCGCCTGCATGCACGTTGAATCCGCCGACAAGGATTATGCCGGCCACGCACAGGTTGAGGACGATGTTCATGCACGGCAGCAGGAATGCAAGGAATCTCTGCACGCGCATGGAGCTGCCGAACAGCGCCTCGTTGAAACGCTCGAACCTGTCTGACTCATATGACTCGCGTACGTAGGTCTTGATGACGCGGGCCGCGTGGACGTCTTCCTGCATGGTGTTGCTGACTCCGTCCAGGTCTTTCTGGACTGCGCCGAACATCTTTGATGACCTTCCGAGGAAGAACACTCCGAGGAAAACGAGCACGGGCAGGGCACACAGCGCGATCAGCGAGAATGCCGGCGCCTGCCTGTACAGCATGAAAATGCCGCCGAACAGCATGAACGCGTACCGGGAAATGCCCCTGAACGCAACCTTTACCGAATCCTGGACCTTGGTGACGTCATCTGAAAGACGGTTCACAAGTGAGCCGGATGTAAATGCATTTGCCTGGTCAAATGACAGGTGCATCGTGCGCGTGAACAGGTCGCGCCTCAGGTCAAAGCCGACGTTCTGCCCGGCCATGTTGCCGAAGATGCTTCCGAATATGCCCGTCACGCCGCCGGAGATGACCACGATGATCATGCGTATGCCCAGCTTCCAGATAATGGGGAAGTCCTGGGCGAGCACTCCTTTGTCGACAATGTCAGCCATCATGGCCGGCTGCACCAGGTCGACAATGGTCTCCGCGATCACCATCAGGGCGGTCAGTGCGCACAGATACCAGTATTTTTTTACATATTTGAGGAACATGAAGTGTCTCCCATTATTTTTGTATCCCGATTTTGCATTATTTTTTTAAATCGGGATATGTTGGATCATTTTTAATGGTTTTTGTTTCCCGAATCCGAGTTGAATTTCAAAATCGGGATATATTTTGGCTGAAATCTGAGTTTTTGTATCCCGAATCAAAAGAGAATGTCCGATTCGGGATACATTTTGGCCGAGATCCGGGTTCGCGTATCCCGATTTTAAAAAACGAAACTAAATCGGGACACCAACAACCAGACAACAACCAGACAACAACCAAACAACAAACACAACAACAACCCAACCACGCCAACCTTTAGTAAAAAGGGGCTTACGCGAAGGTAAGCCCCTTTCGGATCGTGATATAGCTTTACAATTACTCTGCGATCGGAAGATTGAACATCTTGATCGCGTTCTTGTAGAGCATGAGGTCTCTCTCTTCCTGAGAAACTTCGATAGTGTTCTTGACGAAGTCAACGCCGTCAGCCATCCAGTTGTAGAATACAGGGAAGGATGAACCGAAGAGCAGGTGATCAGCGCCGCAGACCTTGATCGCGCACTCGATCTGGTCTTTGCCCCATGATGCGGGATGAGTCATATCGAAGAAGATGTTGTTGTCAACATGAGACTTGATACGGTCAGCATCATTAACGTTAAGACGGAGCATAGCCTCTTTCTTCTTAGGCTTATGAGGCATAAGAAGGTTCTGAGCTGCGAACCAGTTTCCGCCGTACATTGTATGGATGAGCTTGAGGTTAGGAAGCTCGTCGAACAAATCTAAAAATACCTCACGTCCGACTGCTGTAGCCTGGTCGGTTACACGGCCGAGCTCACGGCGGAGGTTGGTAAACTCATACAGGGACTCCCAACGAACGGGAAGAGGAGTATGATGAGCGACTACAGGGATGTTCAGGTCATTGATGACCTTCAGGTAAGGCCTGAAAGCTTCGTCATCAAGATAGAGCTGTCCATAGTGGCATGCAAGCTGAACGCCTACGCAGCCGAGCTCCTTGATGCAGCGCTCGAGCTCATAGATGTTCTCCTTTCCACCCCAGGGCGGAACACATGCTGTTGAGAAGATACGGCCGTTGGATCTCTTGCAGATATCAGCGGCATTGTCGTTTACGATCTTGCATGTATCAAGACGAAGCCACTCCTGCCATACAGGGACACGCATTACAGCGTAGTCAACACCTGCGTTATCCATAGCGGCGATCTTAGACTCAAGAGAGTAGTCACCTTCAACATAGTTGAGGTTCTGGTATCCCTTGGGCTTCTCAAGGATCATCTGGCGCTGTCCGCCTTCGGTCTGTCCGATATAAGCGATCTCGCCAAATCCGCGGGGAGCTGTTGTTAAGAATCCGTTCAGCACTTCTTCGTTGGTGAACAGATCTTCAGGCAGATGATGTACGTTGATATCAATTACCATTTAAAAGTTACCTCCAAATAATATTTTTTATAATATGGCCGCATATGCAGCTAAATTAACTAAGTTATTCCAGACCGGCATTCTCGTCAGGGACCAGCTTATCAAGAAGAGTGAGAAGCGACTTCCTTTCCTTGACATTTAGGGCGTCAAAGTAGTGTGCGCTATCTGCCTCATGAGCCTTGTGGATCTCCTCAAAGACTCTTCTGCCTTCATCAGTTATGTTGACGACCTGGCGGCGTCTGTCATTTTTGTCCAGCTTCCTCGTGATGTATCCGGCCTTCTCGAGTTTGATCAGCACTTCGCTGAGTGAACCGGGTTTAATGCCCATGATATCCTGCAGTTCATGCTGGGAAATGCCGTTGTGCGCGGAGAGGATCCTGAGGATGCGTCCCTGGCTGTCGCGGGCCTTGGGAATGCTGTTGTAGAACTTATGAAATTTGATCAATAATAACTGTTCAGTATTCATGACAATATTTTATAGTAAGAAAGGAATAATTGTCAAGGTACCTTTTTATCTAAATAAGGGTGGAAAGTTTTGTGAAAATGGTTATAATAAGACATATTTTTGTATCTATTGGAGTAATATCTTTTGAGGCAGAAAAACCCGCATAAGTTAATAATGGTCATTCTTGCGGCTCTGATCGTGGCAGTCATGGCCGTGATCGTCGCTGCCTGCGCTAAGAAAAAAGAGCAGATCCCGGATACTACTGCAAGTGCCGCGACCACACAGGCAACAACTACCACGGCACCGACGACCAAAGAGACGGAGAGCACAACTCCTGCCGATACAAAAGCGCCTGTCATCACGGGTGTGACAGACAGAGTGGTGCACATTGGCGAGACGATCGCATATAAAAAGAACATCATTGTTACCGACGACATTGACCCCGAGCCGAAGCTCGAAGTGGATGCCAGCGGCGTTGATATCTCTGTTGTCGGCGAATACACAGTCATATATACAGCGACAGACGCTTCAAACAATTCCACAGTAGCAACAGCAATCATAAAAGTCGTTCCCCAGGAAGCAGTATCCACAGCCCAGGCAAATGCTCTGGCTGACGATGTCCTCTCCCGCATCATCACTCCCGACATGACAGACTCACAGAAACTGGATGCTGTCTGGTGGTATGTGCATGAACTGGGTTATGTCGACATTGACTACGGCGAGCCGGAAGAGTACCTGGACAACGGCTTCTATTTTATCACCAGGATGATGGGCAACTGCAGGTGCGTTTACGGCGCGTCCCGCATTCTGCTTGAGAGGCTCGGCTGGAAGTGCATGATGATGCGCAACAGGGAAGATGCTGCCCAGACACACTATTGGAACCTTGTCAGCCTGGATGACGGATTGACATGGTACCATTTCGACCCGGTCTGTTGGGGCTGGGAAGAAGAGTACGTCATCTGCATGGTGTCGGATGAATGGATACTGGCATATTCGCAGTGGCATAACATGGAAACCTACGACTGGGATCCGGAAGGCATTCCAGCCACGCCCGAGTGGAGCTACGACCCGGACGGATACTTCGGCGACAGGATGCTGTTTGACGAGACCGGATTCTACTGGGAGTACTACGGTGACTGGTACACAGGCGGCCCTTACCAGGGACATAACTATCCCGGATTCCCGTATAACTGGGGCGGAGACTACGACGAAGAGGATTACTACGACGCCGAGGATTACGATGATTACTGGTGGGACGAAGACTTGGACGACTGGGACGACGATTACTGGGAGGAAGATTACTACGAAGAGGATCCTTCGGAGGAATATACTACTCCCGCAGAGGATACCTCTGAAGATATAACTCCTCCGGAAGAGCCGGAAATCCCGGAAGAGTCAACCGAAGCGGAAGGTGACAGTCCGGGAGACGGAGGAGAAGAAGGGTGACAAAAGGTGACAGAGAGACGGCTCTTTTGTCACCTTTTTGTGTTTTAGAAAGGAGAAACCATGGACATAACAGCTTCAATCATGTATGAAAAACCGAAGAAGATCACTATCATGGATCCGGTAGTGTATGCGAGAAGAGAGACCGGGGATCTTAAACTGAGCCTTGTTGTACCGACGCAGCTCCGGTTCGGACCGCCAATGAACATGGGTAAGGTACGTCCGCTGATCATAAAGGGCATAGACATAGAAGCGCTGCGGGCCAAAGAACGCA
>JAZOAJ010000375.1:0-2871 GCA_045595385.1 Lachnospiraceae bacterium
GAGAGTCCATCCCGTACGCGGCGGCACAGACGGTTCAGCCCTGAGCTTCAGGGGACTTCCGTGCCCGAACCTTGCGACAGGCGGGCAGGGTTATCACGGCCCGTACGAGCACATTTCCCTTGAGGGCATGGAGATATCAACAAGGGTAATGATGAACATCATTAAACTGTATGCAGATGGCAGACAATAAGAAGTGCGCTGTTTCAGGAAAATGCGGAGGCTGTGTGTTTACCGGCATCCCGTATGAGGAACAGCTCGCAAAAAAACAAAAGGCAATTGAAAAACTCCTAGGAAGTACCGGAAAAGTCCGTCCCATCATCGGGATGGACTTTCCGTGCAATTACAGGAATAAAGTCCACCATGTGATCTTCAGGGACAGACACGGCGAGATCGTATCGGGCTGCTATGCGGCAAATACCCACGACCCTGTCCGTGTTGACGGGTGCCTCATAGAAGATGAGATCTGCCAGAAGATCATTTTCACCATACGCTCGCTTGCGCGTTCATTTAAATACCAACCTTACGACGAGGATCTCCAAAGAGGCCTGTTAAGGCATGTGCTCGTAAGGAGGGGGTTCAAAAGCGGCGAGGTCATGGTCGTGCTCGTGCTCTCAGGGAAAGAACTTCCCGGAAGGGCGGCATTCGTAAAAGCGCTCCGCGCGCTCCATCCCGAAATAACTACCATCATCATAAATGTAAATAACAGAAAGACCAGCATGATCCTGGGCAGTTATAACCGCACCATATACGGTCCAGGTTTCATTAAAGACACCGTGTGCGGGTGCACGTTCAGGATCTCGCCGGACTCATTTTACCAGGTAAACCCCGTTCAGACGGAGGTACTCTACGGCATAGGGGCGGATTATGCGCAGCTTACCGGGGAGGAGACGGTGCTGGACGCCTACTGCGGCATCGGGACGATAGGTCTCTCACTGGCTGGTAAGGCAAAGAGGGTGATCGGGGTCGAGCTTAATGAAAATGCCGTCGCCGACGCCATTTCAAACGCGAGGGAAAACAATATTAGAAATGCCAGGTTTTTCAAAGGGGATGCCGGCGCCTTCCTTGAAAGGATGGTAAAAGCCGGTGAAAAGCCTGATGTGATCATAATGGACCCGCCAAGGAGCGGCAGCACAAAACAGTTCATCAGCTCTGCGGTAAAAGCATCCCCAAAGAGGATAGTTTATGTCTCCTGCGGGCCCGAATCGCTGAAACGTGACCTTCAGATATTTAAAAGTCTGGGATACCGGGCACAAATGATCCAGCCGGTAGACATGTTCCCGTTTACGGAGCATGTGGAGACGGTATCGCTTCTGTCCAAAGCAGAAGGGGCAACAGGAAAATAATGAGAAAATATGCTTTTTTAAAAGAACCTGTAAACAGAGACGGGACAGATCCCATATACAAGATCATGCTCTATAAGGCGAAATCAGGTTTTTACCTTTTTGAGTACACGAGTCCTGATTCGGTCATGTGTTCAAATGACCGGTATTATGAGTCGCTGGAAGATCTGTATGATGACTGGAATGACCTGATCGACGAAAGAGGATGGACCGTCATCGAAGATCCACTGCCGGACTGCCAGCATGACGCATTTATCCCGGTCCGCGTCAAAGGCCGCGATACCGGGACACCTCAATGGGGAAAATACGAAACCCTTATTGACGGGAAATGGGTCGCATATGAGCCGGCCGGGGATGATCCCGGCGCATGATCACAGGATCCCGTTAGATGACAGCCATTTCTTAACAGCTCCAAGCGCATTTGCCGCATTGCTTCCCGTCACGGAAAGCCCTCGCTTTACGGAAGCGCGCGACGCGAGCTTTTTGATGTTATTCTCTGAATTGCCCATCCCGCTCCCTTCATTTGTACACAGGGGAAGGATGGTCTTTTTACTGAAATCGTACCTTTCAAGGAAGGTGCAGACAGCCATCGGCATGGTCCCCCAGTAGTTGGGATACGCGAGTATCACGGTATCATATTCATCTATGCTATCAAGGTAATGAGTGAGTTCAGGTCTCGCATTTGCCTTAAGATCCCTCTTCGCCTCCTCAATGCAGGTCATGTAGGAATCAGAGTAGGGCTCTTTCATCTCTATCTTAAAAGTATCTGCATCTATCATTTCTTTTATGCAGTTTACAACTATCTCAGTATTTCCGACTTCGACGTATCTCATTGCTCCGCCAAAATAGTTTTCACCGGCCCTTGAGAAAAAGGCGATCAGTATCTTAGCCATTTGCATATCCTCCGTTTCGGTAGCTGCATATAGTATTTCTCATTGCGCTGTAAAATCCAATTGAAATAAATTATAATTTTTCTGACAGATTCAAAAGGGACAATAATATTGATGAAAGAGGGAGAATGCATATGAAAGAACCTGTTAAGATCATCGTTACCGGCAGGCATACAGAGGAAAGCAGGCGCAAATTCCGGGACCTTCCGGATTCAAATGTGATCTTCTGCGAAAAAGCAGATGACATATCCCCGGAGGAGCTTGCAGATGCGCAGGTCTTTGTCGGGGACATCAGACCGTGCCTGACAGAACTGATGCCGAAGCTTCGTTTTGTGCAGCTGTTCAGCGCCGGTGCGAACGGATTTGAACTGCTCCCGGAAAATGTGATGCTTGCAAATGCATATGGAGCATATGGCGGTTCGATAGCCGAACACATGCTGACGACAACGCTCATGGCAATGAAGCGCATGCCCGAATATCTTGAGATGCAGCACAGGCAGGGATGGGAACTGCTCAAGAACATTGACCGCTTTGAAGGGTCAAAAATCATGTCAGTGGGCATGGGAGCCATAGGAACGTCCTACCTTCAGAGGGCGCATGCGCTTGGAGCAGCATGCTTCGGAGTAAGGCGTACCATCCAT
>JAZOAJ010000376.1:0-2505 GCA_045595385.1 Lachnospiraceae bacterium
CTGTGAGATCTTGTCATGGAGCGCCTTAGGCGTGTCATCAAAGAGAACATGAGCCTCATCAAAGAAGAACACGATGCGGGGCTTGTCAAGATCGCCCACTTCCGGAAGTGTCTCGTAGAGTTCTGTAAGCATCCAGAGCAGGAATGTTCCATAGGTCTTAGGGCTCTGGAACAGTCTCTCACTTGAAAGGATGTTTATCATTCCCCTGCCGTACGCATCAGTCCTGATCCAGTCCCTTACGTCAAGTGCAGGCTCACCGAACATGTTCGTTCCGCCCTCCTGCTCAAATGCGAGGAGTGCTCTCTGGATGGCGCCTATGCTGGCAGTTGAAACATTTCCGTACATTGTTGTGTACTCTTCCCTGTTCTCTCCTACAAACTGGAGCATCGCGCGCAGGTCCTTGAGATCAAGGAGAAGGAGTCCCTGATCGTCAGCTACCTTGAATACGATGTTGAGGACGCCTTCCTGAACATCAGTAAGCTTGAGCAGCCTTGCGAGGAGCATCGGGCCCAGTCCTGACATGGTAACCCTTACAGGATGTCCTTTTTCTCCAAACAGGTCCCAGAAAGTTGTGGGATATGATTTGAATTCCCAGTTTTCTATTCCAAAGGAGCTGATACGGTTGCGCATATCCTCAGAGTCTGTACCCGGACGGCACATTCCTGAAAGATCTCCTTTTACGTCACTGAAGAATACGGGGACGCCAAGATCCGAAAAGGACTCGGCCATTACCTTTAAAGTTATTGTCTTACCGGTACCTGTTGCGCCTGCGATCAGTCCGTGTCTGTTTGACATTCTGGGGATCAGGTTAAGATCCTTGTCACCTGCTTTTGCTATCCAGATCTTATTATCCTTTAACATATGACTTCTCCTTTATCTGTTTATTATTCTATTTGACAGTGCATATTATAAACGCGTCCCATCTGAACACATAATATCACCAGTAAACGCTCGTGTCCATCGGCTTAGAGCCATGATGTCCATCATTTTTTCACTACATGTTTATTGGTCTTCCACTTGCCTGTAAGATAGAAGGCTATGCCGATGAAGAAAGGCGTAAATCCGCTGACATAGCTGCCCAGCCAGAACCCTCTGTACTCCATTTTAAAGACAAGGCCGAACAGGAGGCTGAGACCTATCCTGAATATAAATGCATCCAGAAGTGCCACCGCCATGTTGACGGATGCATTTCCGCTTCCGTTAACAAGCGAATTCGCGCCTGATCTGAAGGCACTTGCGAAAAGGCCGAGTACCGCCATGGGCACAAATTCGAGGGCGACCGCAAGCAGTGTCTTGTTTATCTGAGGATCGACTACCATCAGATCTCTGCTCGCGAACAGGCCGAACACCTGCTCCGGGAAGATCATGAGCACCGCTGCGAGTATGGCGGTTATGGAAATGTTGATGATCCAGACTGACAGCATAACCTTAAGGACCCTGTTATACTTCTCAGCACCGATGTTCTGACCGATCATCGATGCGCCTGCAGTATTAAGAGAGTTCGAGACCAGGTTTCCAATCTGGTTTATCTTGTTTCCTATCGCGGTTATGGCTGTTACTGCCAGGCCATAGCTGTGTATGAAAGAGTTTGTGAACAGTTTTGAAAGGGAGACAGCTGCGCTCTTGAGGGCCATGGGGATCCCGAGTTTGACCAGTGTCCTGAACATGCCCCAATCCATTCTGAAGTCTTCTTTTCTCATCTCGAAACCTAGCCTCTGCCTGTTTTTTCCGAGATATATGAGCGCGCTTATAAAACTGATAGCCTGGGCCATTACGGTTGCAAGGGCCGCGCCCTGGGCGCCCATTTTGAACACAGCTACAAAAAGAAGATCAAGGAGCAGATTTACAACAGCTGCAGTAGCAATGAATATAAACGGTCTTTTTGAATCTCCGAGTCCTCTCATGACGGCGCTTACAGCATTATATCCGAAGACGAACACTATTCCGCTCATTGACACGACCGAATACCCCAGTGCCTCTGAAAATGCCTCGGCAGGCGTGTTCATCCATACAAGGAGATGTCTCCTGAGTATAAGCGCTATCGTTGTATTGATCACTGCGGCGCCGCCAAGTGTAATGGCAAATGTCCCAATGAAACGGCCTATGCGTTCCCGGGCACCGGCTCCGAGGAGCTGGGCTATTATTATCTGCGCTGCCGACGAGAATCCCATTATGAGTACTGTAAAAAATTCGGTTATCTCTCCTCCGACGGCAACGCCCGAAAGACCTGTCTGTCCGCAGAAATTTCCGACGATTATCATGTCCACCATGTTGTAGACGATCTGCAGGAGATTTCCCAGGAACAGCGGAATACCAAATCTTACGAGCGGTCCCGTTATCGGTCCTACAGTATAATCATTTGTGAAGTCTTTTGCCATTTTTCACCCTTCTTTTACCGCTTTACAGATGCCTTCAAAAAATGTTTGACATATCTGATGCATACACATATAATTAGTCTCGCTTGCCACCCGGCAGGCCCATAAAACGGGGTGTAGCTCAGTTTGG
>JAZOAJ010000377.1:0-6312 GCA_045595385.1 Lachnospiraceae bacterium
GACGTCGGAGCAGACGGCGAGCTGGTGGCCAAAGTAAAATAATTGAAGAAAACCATCCCAAAACTCGTGCTATTTCCCGTAAAACCGGAGAAAATGCCGCGTTTGGGGAAGCGAAGTAATTGGACCGCCAATGAATTACAACAAGAGGGCCGGTGGAAACACCGGCCCGCTTATTTTTATGAAATGAAGCCACCCCAAATCTCAGGGTTTCAGGGATAAAAAAGCTGAAAACCCTTAGTTTTGGGGTGTATATTTAGCTTTTTATCATTCTCACCAGACCCTTGAAGAAGTGGCCGTTGGCCATCTTGAGGAGACCTCTGAATACCCCATCCCTCTGGCCCGAGAGGATCTGGAGCGCGCGCAGGGGCGCGTTGACGGACGAGTTGACCGCCATCTTGTAGGCGGGGTCGTCGGGATCAGTCTTTCCGTTGCTGTGCTTTGCGGCAAACGAGGCGGCGCCCTTATAGATCATCTTCATAATGAAAGAGGAGTCCTTCATCTCAGCCAGGGAACTGTTCATTGTAAATGAACCCTTTTTAGGCGGATGCCGGTGCACATATTCCCTGCCGGCCGCGGCTTCAAGATCAGAGATCCCGGGCGTTCCCTCAAATGTCTCATACCACGTGCTTTTCTGCCACTTGGGAGCAGGAACGTCATCGCCATCCACATTTATGTTTTCCTCAAGCGGACCGATCATGATCGAGTAAATACCGCTTGGTACGACCCAGCCGTCCTGCCAGACTGCAAAGCTCCTGTTTTCCAGAGTGAACGAGACACGTGCGCTCTCACCGGGCTCGAGATATACCTTTTTGAATCCCTTCAGTTCCCTGTAAGGACGGTGGATGGTCCACTGGCATGGAGATATGTACATCTGCACGACTTCGCCGCCGGCTTCAGTGCCTGTATTGGTAACCGAAACGGAGACAGAGTCATTTTCAATCTTAAGATCAGAGTAGGCAAATGTAGTATAGCTGAGCCCGTGGCCGAAAGGCCAGCGGACAGGCACATGAGCCTTGTCATAATATCTGTATCCTACGTAGATGTCTTCGACATAGAGCGCGTCACGCTGCTTTGCGTAAACAGAGGAGGATATGCAGTCAGAATATTCATACGGCCAGGTCTCAGTGAGCCTGCCTGACGGATTGGCATCACCGTAAAGGAGCTTTTTCACTGCCACACCGCCTGCCTGGCCGGGAAGTCCCATGTAAAGGATGGCCTTGACATGGTCGGCGAACGGACATTCCACAGGAGATCCGCACATAAGGACGACAACGGTGTTGGGGTTGACATCACTTACAGCGCCGATGAGACGGAGATGACCCGAAGGCAGCTTCATGTTTTCCCTGTCAAATCCTTCGGATTCGTAGCGGCCTGGAAGTCCCGCAAAAACGACTGCCACATCAGCTTCGGCAGCGGCAGCCTGGGCCTCGGTTATGAGTGCCTCATCTGTGTCACCGTTTTCAAAGCATCCCTGTACCCAGGGAAGATCGGGCATGGCGTCCGTCGGATTGGTGATCATCGGAGGGTTGATGTGGCTCGAGCCGCTTCCCTGGTAGCGCATGTTCTTTGCCATGTCTCCTATCAGTACAGCTGTCTGTCCTTTCTTTATAGGCAGAACAGAATCATTGTTCTGGAGCAGGACCGCGCTTTCACATGCGACAAATGCGGCAAAATCATTGTGGTCAGAGAGCTGTCCGGGGACAGCGGGTATGTCATTCTGTTTAAGCACCAGTTCAAGGATCCGCCTGACGCTCCTGTCGATGTCAGCTTCATCAAGAGTGCCTTTTCTGACAGCCCTTCTGGCAGTCCTTTCCATGTACGAACTGCCGCCCGGCATGTTAAGATCGCACCCTGCCTTGAAGCCGAGGACGCGGTTGTTCATCGCGCCCCAGTCCGTGACAACTACTCCGTCAAATCCCCATTCGTCCCGGAGAATGTCAGTCAATAGTTCCTTGTTGTCGCTGCAGTAGGTTCCGTTGATCATGTTGTATGCACACATGACCATGGAAGGGTGCCCTTCCTTAACTGCTGTCTCAAATGCGGAAAGATAGATCTCACGAAGAGCCCTTTCTGAAACCACGCTGTCGCTGGACATACGGTCAAGTTCCTGGCTGTTGCAGGCGAAGTGCTTTACACATCCTCCGATGCCCACATAACGCATGCCTTTCAGAAATGCGGCAGCAAGCTTACCGGCCAGGTAAGGATCCTCGCTGAAGTATTCAAAATTTCTTCCGCACAGGGGATTGCGTTTGATATTCAGTCCGGGGCCAAGGACAACGGCCACATTTTCCGCAAGCGCTTCCTCCGCTATCGCGGCGCCGATCCTTTCAAGGATGCTCTCATCCCAGCTCGCTCCGGAAAGGCATGCCGGAGGAAAGCAGGTTGCTGGGACCGACTGGTTGACATCGTTGATGTCAACTGAAGAGTCCTGCTTTCTCAGCCCGTGAGGCCCGTCGGTCATCATGATCGCAGGTATACGGTACTGCGGCATGGCTTTTGTATGCCAGAAGTCCTCGCCTGAGCACAACGCTATCTTGTCCTCAAGGGACATTTTTGAAATGATACTGTCGATATCGGCTTTCATGTGCGGCTCCTTTATTTGATCTATGGACATATTTTAATTCATTTAGCAGAACTGTTCAATTATAATGGAACAGGAAAACATGCAGCGGGAGGAGAAAATGCCAGCAAAAAGAATAGTAGTGACCGCGGGGTCGGAAGTCAGCGCAAAAACAGCTCTTGAGCAGGCCGAAGCCCGGCATTACGATAACGTGATGATAACTGACGGAAGCGAAGGCGGCAGGGATATTTATGACGCTGTCTTTTATCTGAAGACTGCGGATGCCCCAAAGCTCACCGGGATCGAAAAGTGGGTCGGAAATCCGCATCTGCGCGTTGCGGAAAACATGGATGAGCTGATGGCAGAGATATCATTTTTCTTAGGGATACCCCAGCCCTTGGAGATAGAGCGGAAATACCTGATCGGCTATCCCGACATCAGGATGCTGGAAGAAGATCCCCTTTGCCGCAGAGTGGAGATCAGCCAGACATATCTGGAGGATGAAGAGGGCAGCTACCGTGTAAGAAAAAGGGGAACGGACGGGGAATACCTGTACTGCCTGACAAGAAAGAAAAAACTGGGCGGGATCACAAGGAGTGAGAACGAGGAGAGGATAACAGAAGAGGAGTATCTGGATCACCTGAATAGAGGGACAAAACCGTTGAAGACGGTATCAAAGGACAGGTACTGCCTTTTATATAAGAATAAATATTTCGAGATCGATGTATTCCCGTTCTGGAAGGACAGAGCGCTAATGGAGATAGAGCTCAGGAGTGAGGATGAAAAAGCCGAACTCCCGCCGCAGATAGAAGTCATAAGGGATGTCAGCAGCGAAAAGGAGTACACAAATAAAGCGATAGCTGAGAAACTGGCGGCACAGCAGCAATGAAGATAATTGTCAACTTTTGTGAGTAACAAAAGTTGACAATTCGTTTTTACGGGAGTATATTCCTGTATATGGCAACAAAAGAAAGACTGGCCTCTCTGCTTGAGAGGGAAGACGGAAAATTCATATCGGGAGAAGCAATAGCCGAGATCCTTGGGATAACAAGAGCAGCAGTCTGGAAGAACATCCGGCTGCTGCAGGATGACGGCTACATAATCGAGGCTGTGAAAAACAGGGGGTACAGGCTTACGGGAGCAAATGATGTTCTGAGTCCCGGAAGCATGGAGAAATACCTTGGCAGGGCAGCAGATGAGTTCTCGCTCGAAGTGGAGGGCAGAGTTACATCGACCAACACTGTGATGAAGGAGCGTGCGGACACACTCCCCGACTGGCATGTGATCATTGCACAGAGCCAGAGTGAAGGAAGGGGAAGGAGCGGCAGGAGTTTTTATTCCCCTGCTGATACAGGACTGTACATAAGCGTGATCCAGCGCCCTGATTTACCTGCGTGGCAGGCAACAAAGATAACGACAGCAGCGGCAGTCGCCGCATGCAGGGCAATAGAGGATTGTACAAATGAAGCCGCCGGGATCAAATGGGTCAATGACGTCTATGTCAGGAACCGCAAGGTATGCGGCATATTGACGGAGGCATCATTCAGCATGGAGACAGGGGAGCTGGAGTGGGTCATCATGGGCATTGGATTCAATGTCTATGAACCGGAAGGAGGTTTCCCTGAAGATATAGCCCATATCGCAGGCCCCATATCCCGGGAAAGGATAAAAGACCTGAGAAGCCGGATGGCTGCGTCATTTCTGATACATTTCAGGGAACTGTGCAGAGATCTTAACGCTTCAGACTTCTATAGCGAATACCGGAAAAGAAGCTTCATAATAGGAAAGCAGATATATGTGCTCAAGGCGCAGGGACCGGTCAGCGCTGAGGCTGTAGGCATAGACGATGAATGCAGGCTTGAGGTCAGATACGGTGACGGAACACATGAGACTCTGTCATCGGGAGAGGTCAGCATAAGGGCGGTATGAGCAGAGGATTAAAGACAATAGATCTTGCATACATGGCTGTAGGAGCGGTGCTCATAGCAGTGTGCTCGTGGATCAGCATACCTTCAGCGGTGCCGTTCACACTTCAGACATTTGCGGTATTCTGCGTGCTGGGGCTCCTTGGAGGGAAAAGAGGGACCATATCCATAGCGGTGTACATACTGCTGGGCATCATCGGCATTCCGGTCTTCTCCGGATTCAGGGGAGGATTCGGAGTGATCATAGGCACTACAGGGGGATACATAGTCGGTTTCATATTCATGGGGCTGATCTACTGGCTGGCTGAAGTCATCTGGAAGCCTCTGGGCAGCGGCACAAAACTTAAAGTGATGATCCTGCGCGGCGCAGTCATGGCTTTCGGACTTCTCATCTGCTACGCATTCGGGACGGCATGGTTCATGATCGCGTATGCCAGGAGCTCAGGTCCGGTCGGACTGGCAACGGCACTTGGATGGTGCGTTATCCCGTTCATAATACCTGATATCATAAAACTCATAGTATCCGTCATCATCACAAGCCGGCTGAAACGGTTCATTAAATGATCCGGTCTTGAATCTTTTCCTTTTTTTGTATAAAGTATTGGATATCACTGTCCGAGCCCTGCAGCCTAAGTGTTCCCATATGGCTTCAGGGCCGAGAGACTGTATGGGTCTCTCCGGAGCATGAAGGGAAACCGTCATGCTTTCCATTCAGAGAAGGAGGCAAAAATGACTGAGAATAATATCCCCGTAAAACAGAAAGGTCCTGACATCACAGGGCTCATAACCAGAAAAGAGGCCATAAGCAGGCTCTTTTCCGTGTGGAACGTGCAGACAGGCATAGAGGAAATAGATATCATAGATGCCTGCGGCAGGACTCTTGCTGAAGATCTTTACGCGAAGTACGACCAGCCTGTCGTAAGAGCTTCAGGCATGGACGGCATAGCGGTAAAGTCTGCGGATTTCGCGGACGGCGTTCCGGATACATCAAAGTGGACATACGGAGCAGACTACGTCCGTGCGGATACGGGAGATGATTTTGATGACGCATTCGATTCGGTAATAGCGATCGAAAAGGTAAAGTTCCTTCCCGGAGGCGGTGTGGAGCTTGCCGGAGATGTTGAATTTAAACCGGGAATGAATGTCCAGCCCTGCGGCAGCAACATAAAGAAGGGAACGCAGGTCGGAAAGGCCGGTACAGTGCTTGCCCCTGCCCATTTAGCGGCTCTTGTCCTCGGCGGCCACTCAAAGATAAAAGTAAGAAAAAAACCTGTTGTTGCGTTCATACCGACAGGCAGCGAACTCGTACCGGCCGGAGCTGAACTGAAAAGAGGCCAGAACTTTGACAGCAACAGCATCATGGTAAAGACTCTGCTCGAGAAGATGGGGGCAGAAGTGACACTTCATCCCATAATCGAAGATGACCCGGAGCAGGTAAAGGACGCGCTGAACAGAGTCATTCAGACAAGTGATGTAGTGATCCTTAACGCCGGCACCTCAAAAGGCAGTGAAGACTACTGCGTACAGTTCCTCGAGAAAAACGGCAACATGCTCTTCCACGGGGTGCGGTCTGTACCGGGGCGTCCGATGAGCATTACCATATATAAGGAAAAACCTGTTATCAACATGTCAGGTCCGGCGGTCGGAGCCCTTAACGGATGCCTCTGGCTCATGGTCCCTGTACTTGGAAGGCTGCTTGGAACAAGAAAACCGATACTCGTACCGACCGCACTGGTAACCCTTACCAAGGAACTCGGATTCCCTCCCGTGATGAGCACTTTCTCAGGGCTCGAGATAACTGAGGATGAAAACGGGGAGCTCCTGGCT
>JAZOAJ010000378.1:0-3387 GCA_045595385.1 Lachnospiraceae bacterium
CTTCAGCTTCAGCAGGTCAAACTCTGGAACGAATACATTTAAGGAGGCACGAAAATGAGTTCATTGGAAAATATTAAAAATATTAAAGATAACCAGTGCCCAGTTGATGTCCTTCTTAAAGAAGTTTCAGGGCATGTCTGCAAGAACTGCGGAAAGTGCGTGTTCGGATATGAAGGCATCACCCAGCTCGAGATGATACTTGGTTCCGTTGTCGAAAAAAAAGGCCGCAGCAATGATCTGGCACTGATGAAAGAGCTCTGCGGTTACATGAAGACTCAGAGCATGTGTGATGACGGAAAGGATATAGCGGAAGCTGCGGAGTATCTTTTCGAGAATTATCAGAAAGACTTTGAGGATCATATCAGCAAACGCGCGTGCAGGGCAGGAGTATGTAAGAAATTCATGACATACCATATCCTGCCGGACAAGTGTACAGGCTGTACAGACTGTATCGACGCATGTGATGAAGATGCGATCCTTGGCAAAAAGAAATTTATACATGTTATCGATCAGGACGAGTGCATACAGTGCGGGCAGTGCGTGGATGCGTGCGATGAAGACGCGATCGTAATTGCAGGCGCTGAAAAGCCAAGATGTCCTAGAAAACCGATTCCATGCAGAAGGTAAAACTGTACCTTTGATCAATCAGGAAGGGAGAGTAAAACTTAAATGAAACCTTTGGGAAAATACAGCAGAAGCGTTTCCATAATAGGTGTTGGCTGTACACCGTTTATGTATACAGTGGACAAGCCTGAAACCAACGGTCTTACAGAAGGCGAAATGTTCGGATATGCAGCGCTGAAGGCTATGGAAGACGCAGGGGTTAATCCTCAGGATGTGGATTTTTATTTCCATGGATGTGCCAGCCCGCTGAACGGTTCAAACTATCTTACACCAAATGTGCAGATAGCAAACTGGTTCGGTATGAAGGGTAAGGGCTCCATACATCATTCAGAAGCATGCTGTACAGGATATCTGGCAATCGAGCAGGCAGTAAATGCCATCGCTTCAGGGAAATATGACTGTGTACTGACAGGTGCTGTGGAATTTGGCGACAGCACACCGTCACCTGCAGACAATATTGAAACACCCAAGCATCCGTATAAGCGTGACAAGATGACCATGGACAAGTTCCTCAGGACCACACAGTGGCTTTATGACAGAACTTATACCAGAAGCCTTATGGCAGGTCAGGAACTGATCTATGATGATGCAGCTGAATGGTATGTCCGCACCCGCGGGATCACTCCGGAGCAGATGAATGACACCCTTAACTGGATGTGCATCAATAACAGAAGAAATGCAGCGATCAATCCTCTGGCTATTGTGGATACAACATATGAGGATCTGGCAAAAGAGCAGGGAATGACTCAGGATGAATATATGAACTCACCGTTCAACCCGAGAATGGGCGATTTCCTGCGTGCCGGCGGCATCGAGCTTAAATGTGACGGAGCTGCAGCTGCCATTCTCTGCGCAACAGAGAAGATACCTGAGATCGCAAAGAATCTGAAGCATGCCCCGATCGAAGTTCTTGGGATCGGAAGCGCTGCATGTGAAGCCTCAACTCCGCATTTTGAGGTAAGGGCTACAGAAGAAGCAGTTCGTCAGGTTTATGAGCTTACAGGACTTAAGGGAGAGGATCTCGATCTGTTCTTTGCGAATGACTTTATTATCACATCACATCTGATCGCAGCCGAGATAGCAGGATATCTTCCATACGGCGAAGGATGGAAATATATCTGTGACGGCCGTACAGCATGGGACGGCGACCGCCCGATCAATACCAACGGCGGACGTACAGCATTTGGACATGCGCATGCCGCTTCCGGACTGGCTGATATGTATGAAGCCTGCAAACAGATGTGGAATGAGTGCGGAGACCGCCAGGTTAAGAAGCTGCCGAAGACCACGATGCTTCGTGGATACGGCGGTGCCCAGAACGTTGCTGCAGTTGTTATCCGTACCCTGGACGAGTAGGAGGTGAGTATATGGCAATCAAACTGGAAAAAGTCGTAGCGACCTTTTATGAAGCACTTGAGGAGGGAAAGATCCTGGGCAGAAAATGCCCTAAGTGCGGAAATGTGGAATTCCCGCCTGTATATGCCTGCAACGCTTGCGGTTCATATGAGACAGAGTGGGTTGAGCTGAGCGGAAATGCAAAGCTGCACAATATTGTGCTCCCGGCTGCACTTTCTTCAAAACCGGAATATAAGAAGCTTGGAAAGTACTGCTATGGCGAGATCGAACTCGAGGAAGGCTCAAGGTTTAACGGCGTTGTCCGCGGCGTAAGCAAGAAAAACCGTGCCGAGATCTCTGCAAAGCTTCCTGTACCGGTAAAGGCAGCTATATTTGAGCGTGAAGGCGGATTTAAGACGGTAGTCTTTGATCTTGTCGAAGAATAAATCGGATAGAACCCAGAAAGGAGTAAAAGCATGGAAAGACAGGAACTTGAAGCTAAAATGATCGAGCTTGTTGCGATCGCTTTCAAGAAGAATGCTGCTGATATCACAATGGAAACATCCTTCAAGAACGATCTTGGAGGAGCCTCTGTTCAGATGGTTGCGCTGGTTTCAGAAATCGAAAATGAACTGGATGCAGTTATCATGCTTGCAGATGCCAGCCAGTGCGCAACAGTAGGCGAACTTACGGATCTTGTTGAAGAAGAGCTTTAAAAGATCATAAGGAGAATACAAATGGTAAGAATACTAGGAATTTCATTTGGAACTAAAAATGGCAACAACGATACTTTATGCCGTGTTGCTCTTGAAGCAGCTAAAGAAGCCGGAGCAGAGATAGAATTTATCCGGGCTCAGGACTGGAAGCTGGACTACTGCACCGGCTGCGTTGCATGTTCAGTAGGCCTTGTTACAGGAAGAGGAATGATCTGCTCACGCAAAGATGACTATGCAGCTCTTTATGATAAAATGCAGGATGCAGACGGAGTTCTTGTAGTTGATCCTATTTTTGAAAAGGGCGGCACAGGTCTGTTCCATACAGTTATGGACAGAATGGGACCAGGACATGACAGCGGAATGATGCTGGGAGCGCATCTTCAGCTTCTTGAGAACGGAAAACCAGGCCTTCCTGAAAAGTATTTCAGACAGAAGGCAATCTCATTTGTCGGGATCGGCGGCAGTGACTGGATGACCCGTGTTGAGACTGACCATGCCATGCTTGCAATGAGCCCGGGATGGAAGATCATAAATAATGAAGCTTTTTCATGGGGCAAGGACATTATCATGCAGGATACTAAAATTGAGCGCATGAAAGAGATCGGAAGGAACCTCGTTGAGGCAGCAGAGGAGATCAAGAAGGATAATGAAACAATGAAATTCCCTGTCGCTGAGAATAAAAAGCCCTACTGGAAAGGCGCAGAAGGGGCAT
>JAZOAJ010000379.1:0-3771 GCA_045595385.1 Lachnospiraceae bacterium
GTGCCGGTCCCATAGCAAACCTCGTTGCGCACAGCCTACAAGCCCTGGGTGCCGGCGAACTAATCGTCACTGATGTCAGTGACTACAGCCTGGATCTTGCAAAGCAGTGCGGAGCCGACCATGTGTTCAATACAAAAGAGAGAGATTTTGGTGAAGTACTTGTAGAAGCATTCGGTCCTGACAAAGCGGATGTCATCTATGACTGTGCCGGATCGGATATCACGATAAATCAGGCGATCAGGTGTGCCCGCAAAGGCAGCACGATAATCCTTGTCGCTGTATTTGCCTCAATGGCAAACGCAGACCTCGCAGTCCTCAATGATCACGAACTTGACCTCAATACCACAATGATGTACCGCCATGAGGATTATGTGGATGCGATCGATCTTGTAAACAAAAAGCTGATCAGCCTGGATCCGCTGATCAGCGCGCATTTTGCCTTTGAAGATTATATTGAAGCATACAGACACATCGATGCCAACCGTGAGATATGCATGAAGGTCATCATCGATGTGGATCCGGAACTGGATTAAGCTGCTGCAGTTTTCTCCCTGAGGATAGAGATCACTACAAATATGAGCAGTACGAAGGGATAGAACAGGAACGGGATAAGTGATACGCTTGTTATCCCCGCGATGCCTGCAGCTATCAGCAGCTGGGCTCCGTAAGGGATTATACCCTGCATGATGCATGAGCATGTATCAAGAAGCGAAGCCGTTTTCTTAGGCTCTACTCCATATTCCGTGCTTATGTCCCTGGCGATCGGAGCTGCTATGACTATGGCCACTGTGTTATTGGCTGTTGCTATGTCCATGAAGGCGGTGAGGAATGCAATACCGAACATTCCTCCCCGCTTTCCTTTTGCACTTTTTCTGATCAGGCTGAGGATGGCTTCAAATCCGCCATTCTCCTTCATGAGGGCAGCAATCGAAGCGACAAGTATCGTAACGATCATTGTCTCAAACATGCCTGAGATCCCTGTTCCCATGGATGAAAGAGCTGTTGCGTATGTCAGTGATCCGGTTATCGCTCCTGCTATCATGAACAGGACCACTCCTATCATGAGCACCAGGAATACATTCATGCCTATGATAGCGAGGACCAGGACTATGAAATACGGCAGAGCCTGGATGACGTTGAAGCTGAAGTCTCCTATCTCGGCTCCGTGGCTTACTATCGCATATACTATCAGTCCGATGAGCGTGATCAATGCTGCGGGAAGAGCGACTTTGATGTTCGTCCTGAACTTATCTTTCATCTCAACGCCCTGCGTCTTTGTGGCGGCTATGGTAGTATCTGATATAAATGAGAGGTTGTCTCCGAACATCGCTCCCCCTACCACAACTCCGACACACAGCGCAAGCGGGAGGTCGCCGTTTGCCGAAACCGCACACGCGATCGGCGCTATAACGGATATTGTGCCCACACTGGTGCCCATTGCCATCGATATGAGGCAGGAGATTATGAACAGTCCCGGGATGGCAAAACGCCCCGGGATTATGCTGAGCAGCATGTTAGCAGTACTGGCGGCTCCCCCTGCTGCTCCGGCTATGCCGCTGAATGCACCGGCTATAATGAAAATGAACAGCATCGTCACTATGTTCTCATCACCTATACCCTTGGCGCAGATCCTTATCTTCTCGTCGAACTTTACTTTTCTGTTCTGCAGGAAGGCTACTATGAGCGAGATTGAAAACGCCAGGACTACTGATACAACATAAAAGCCCATCTGCCCCTCTGTGGGACGGATGTATTCAAACAGAATGCCGTTTCCCAGATACAATACCAGGAACAGCAGTATGGGCAGAAGTGCCTTTGGATTTGATGCCGGTTTATTGTCATTCATTAATCTATTTCCTCTTTTATTATTTTTTTGAATTGAAGACGCTGTTCACTGTGTCTTCCTCGAACTGCCTCATCCAGAGGTTATGATAATATCCGCCTGCAGCCATCAGCTCGCTGTGGCTTCCCTTCTCTACTATCCTTCCTCCGTCGACAACGAGTATTACATCAGCGCCTCTTACTGTGGACAGCCTGTGCGCGATCACAAATGAAGTACGCCCCCTGATCACAGTGTCTACAGCGCTCTGTATCTTCTGCTCTGTAAGAGTGTCCACAGACGCGGTTGCCTCATCAAGTATCATTATCTTCGGGTCAGCCAGGATAGCCCTTGCCAGGCAGATGAGCTGCTTTTCACCTGCGGACAGCATGTCTCCGCCTTCACCCACGTCACTGTCGAGGCCTTTCTCGAGCTTTTCTATGATGTTCTCTGCTGATACCTGTTTTATCGCGCGCATCATTTCATCTTCAGTTGCATCCGGTCTTCCGTAAAGCAGATTCTCCCGGATAGTTCCTGAAAACAGATGCGGTGTCTGAAGCACATATCCAAGGGATGAGTGCATCCACAGCTGCGACCTTTCCCGGATGTCCTTCCCGTCCACAAGGATCCTGCCGTTAGTCGGTTCATAGAACCGGCAGATCAGATTGACAAGAGTTGACTTACCGGCACCTGTCTCTCCCACGATCGCTATGTTCGTTCCGAACGGTATCTTCAGGTTGAAATCCTTGAGGACATACTCTTCTCCGTCGGGATATCTGAAATCGACATTTTCAAATTCGATGTCGCCTTTGAGTTCCTCCCAGTTTTCCTTCTTCGGGTCAAAGCAGTCACCGTATTTTTCAGTCACTTCCGTGCTGTCCTTTACAGTGGGTTCCTTCTCTATCAGATTCGTATAGCGCTCAATGTTGACCTTTCCCGCGATAAAGAGTGAAAGGCAGTCAACAAGAATGCTCACGGGATCCATCAGGCCTCTTGCATATGTCATGAACAATGAGAATGTTCCTACCTCACTGGCAGCAATGACACCGCCTTTCCAGAGGACTATCGCAAGCGCTGCTGAAGTTGCGAGCGTTGTAAGTGCGCTCAGAGCGCCTTTCATTCGTGCCTGTTTCATGGACTTCTTATACATGTTCCCGGTCTCATCCGTGAAGTCCCTGCCGATCTTATCTTCGATCACGAGCGACTTGATCGTTCTCGCGCCGACTATGCCCTCATTGAAATTGCCCGTGATATTGGAGTTGATCTCACGTATCTGCCTGTGGAGTTTTACCAGTTTCCCCTGGAACAGCGCATATATGACCGCTATTACCGGAACTATTATCAGAACGAGTAAAGTCAGGCGGACATTATAGTACATCATGACCGCGATCGATCCCAGGATCTCCAATATGAAGAACACAGTATCACACAGGTTCCACGTGAGCGTCTCACCTATCCTGGATGTATCGCTCATGACCCTGGAATGTATGTATCCCACGCTGTTCTGGCTGTAATAGTCCAGTGAAAGTTTCTGCAGATGCTCAAAGGCTTTGTTGCGCATGTCCCTGTCCATCTGCACTTCAGTATTCAGGCAGACTTTAACGTTAAAGTATCCGGCTGCGCCAAATATGGCTATATCCACCAGATAAATGATAATGAACACTGCCATCGTATCCAGCCTGCTGCCTCCAACGAAGTTATTCAGCGCATATCGCTGCAGCACCGGAGCTGCCAGATCGGCCGCTGTAAATACCAGGATCGTGAACACTATGAGGAAGATGCTCTTTCTGTATTTTTTAAGCAGCGGTGCCATTTTGGGTATCCCGAACAGGGGAAGCTTGGTTTTCTGCTTATCTTTATCCATGAGCTTCCTCCTTTCCCGGGAGACTACCGTCTATCCCGTTCTGCAGTTCGTATATCTTCTGATAAATGCCGCCGGAGGTCCTGAGCTC
>JAZOAJ010000380.1:0-4526 GCA_045595385.1 Lachnospiraceae bacterium
ATTAAACCGGATCCTTTCAGCTGATTGAAAACGGCCAGCAGGTCTTCGACCTCTGTCATAATGGACATCCCGGTAGTCTGCCCGTCGCTCTTTGTCTGGAGCGATCCTCCGCAGAAGTCAAATGCGCACGCGGCAAATCCCGCCTCAGCATACCTCTGCGCGCAGTCAATCTTGTCAGCGCTGCTGCCTGAGAACCCGTGACACATGATGACTGCCGGGAACGGTCCCTCTCCTTCAGGAAGATAGCACCTGCTGTATATCTTAAGATCACCTCTGTGAAACCATATCTCTTTTTTTACAAATGTCTTTTCCATGTCACTTTTTCCTATAAGAATACGGATTCTTGTTCTCCTGTACTTTAGGAGGTTCGGAATTGCTGTTTGCCCATCCGAGGATGAGTGTGATCAGTAATGCATGCAGAAACCAGCATGCGATCGGGATCACGATTAGCCACAGCGGCCAACCGACCGCGAAATGCAGTATGATCAGGGCTGCTACGATCACAAGCCAGTATGCTCTGAATAACATGTTTATGATGATGCTCAGGATAAGCCCGTGCCCCTGCGAACGTCTCATGGATTACCTCTCTTTAACGATAGTTTTTCTTCTTATTTTGTTTTATTATACAACAGATAGGCGGGCTTTACTGTTAAGTGAAAAATTTTTTTAAATTTTTTGTAACGAATCCGCTTTTACTGCGTCTAACAGATGAATTCAAAAGAAAGGGGGTAAAGAAAAGGTGGACAAGGACGTCTTTGAGAAGATGTTCCAGGCTTATTACATGAAGGTCTACTCTTTCGTGATGTCGCTGGCGGGCGATGTTCATCTCGCGGAAGAGATAACGCAGGAAACCTTCTTCAAGGCCTTTACCGCGGAAAGTTCCGCGTATAGAGGCCAGGCTGAAGAATCTACCTGGCTGTGCGCCATCGCTAAAAATCTTTTTAACGATGAGATGCGCCGCAGAAAGAAGCACACGGACGAAGAGCCGGAAATGGATTCCGGAACCGACGTGGAAAAAGCCGTGACCGACAAAGCTTTGTCTTTTCAGATCCACCGCATTCTTCACTCCATCGAAGAACCGTATCGCGAGGTGTTCGAACTGAGGGTTTTCGGTGAGCTCTCCTTCAGGGAGATCGGGATGATCTTCCAGAAGACGGAAAACTGGGCAAGAGTTACCTATCACCGGGCAAGACTAAAAATTCAGGAAAGGATGGACGCATAATGAATAAACAATGTGAGATCGTGCAGGATCTGCTCCCGTTATATGTTGATGACATCTGCAGTCCTGCGAGCAGGGAAATGATCGCGGAACATTTATCCACCTGCGCTGACTGCGCCGGAATGCTCAGGAGTCTCAAAAATACTGAAATAGAAGAAGAACTCATAACCGAAAAAGACGATGTGCTCAAGAAACAGAACAAGGTATTCAAACGCAGATCAACCCTTGCAGGTCTGATCATCGGCATGGCAATGCTGATCCCGGTCATCGTGCTCTTCATCGTGACCGTTGCCACAAGGAACAGCGCTAAAAGCCTGTTCATAGTGATCGCAGCCCTGCTCCTCGGAGCTTCCCTGATAGTTGTTCCGCTGGTAGCACCCAAAAACAAATTCCTGTGGACCGTGGGGCTCGGAACGCTGTGCCTGCTCATACTGCTGGCAGTGATAGCCGTATTCAACGGAGGCACCTGGTTCCTGATCGTGGCCTCCTCAATACTGTTCGGACTGACAGTTATCCTCGGCCCGATAGTTGTCAACAGGGAACCCATAAAGAGCCGCCTTGGCAAACATAAAGCTCTCATATGCATGGCGGCCGACACAATACTGTATTTCGTCATGATGGTATGCATAGGCATCACGACCAGGAACGGATCTTTCTGGCGGATCGGCTTCATGGTATCCGCAGCGATGATAGTTCTCGTATGGCTGTTCTTCGTGATCATCCGCTACCTGAAGACAAACGGACTGGTCAAGGCAGGTATCTGCTGCATTTTATTCGGAGCTTTCCTGTTCTCGATCAACACCTTACTCGGTTTTATCGCCGGATACAATCTCGGCTGGCCGGCATTCTACCCGGCAACATGGAACGCATTTACCATCGACGGCAACGTCAAATGGCTCTGCCTGCTCGCCGGAGCTGCGATCGGCGTCATACTTATCATCATCGGACTTATCAAGGGAGGAAAAAAGAAATGAAGAAACTGTTTACTGTAGTATTAAGCGGCATCATGGGCGTCAGCCTTATCTTAGGGCTAAGCGCATGCTCTTTCAATAAACTTAACGCAGCGGACATGTCCAAGTACACCACAGGCAATGCAGTGATCACTGACAAAGTCGAAGCTCTGGACATCGAATGGGCTTCCGGCACTGTCGAAATAGTGACCGGCAGCGGCAGCGAGGTTGTGATCGAAGAGTCTTACAAAGGCTCAATACCGGACGAAAAGAAGATGCACTGGTACCTGGACGGCACCACGCTGAAGATCATATACGACACATCGCTGGATTTCTTCACTATTGTAAACTCCTCTTCCAAGGCGCTGACTGTAACTCTGCCTGCCGACCTGGTCCTCAAGGATGTAGATATATCTGTAGCTTCAGCTGATGTGAAAGCGGATGCCCTCCGCTGCAAGAAAGCCAACCTGGATACTGCTTCCGGTGACATTAATGTCACCTTCCCCGAAACAGTCGACTCTGTGGATATTGACATGGCATCCGGTGACTCCTCTGTCAGGTTCGGCGGCGATGTCGGCTCCCTCAAAGCAGATGCCGCTTCCGGCGATCTGAAGGCAGATGTCTCCGGCAATGTAGGAAACTTTGACTTTGACTCCGCTTCAGGCTGCATGGAACTTAATGCCGCCGGAACAGCCGGTTCAGGCAGTGTCTCCACTGCTTCAGGCAAGGTTGATATCTCCCTCACCGGGATCAGCGACCTGGACATCGATACAGCCTCAGGCAGTGTTACACTTTATTTCCCTGAAAGCGCCAGCCTGTCTATCGACATCGACACAGCATCGGGAGACTTCAATTCCAACATCCCGTTTGTAAAGAGCGGCGACAAATATGTCATCGGTTCAGGCGACGGTGAAGTCAACATAGATACCGCTTCAGGCGACATTACTATCAATAAGAGGTAACAATTACAATGAACAAAAAGGAACGCGTACGCTCTGTCCTTCAGCTGAAAACCACAGACCATGTACCCGCATGTTTTTCGATACATTTTCCGAAGGAGATCTCTTTTGGAGATGCCGCGGTCAAAGCCCATCTGGATTTCTATCACCAGACTGAAACTGACATACTGAAAGTCATGAATGAAAACCTGATCCCCCTGATCGGTGAAATGAATTCGGCCGCTGACTGGAAAAAGCTGCCCTCATATGACAGGCACGCTCCATTCATGCAAAAGCAGCTCGATCTGATAAAGAAGCTTCGTGACGCTGAACCTGACGCCTATCTGATGGCGACCGTCCACGGGATCTGCGCAAGCACCATACACCCTCTCGAGGCGACATATGGCTATGAGCCTGTCAGGGAACTGATGGTACGCCAGCTGCGCGAGGATAAAGACTTTATCATGGACGCTGAAAAGCGTATCGCTGATGCTCTCTGCGACCTCGTGGCCGCATGCGTCGAAGAAGGATGCGACGGCATCTACTACGCCGCCCTCGGAGGAGAAAAACGTTATTACACCGACGAGGAATTCAACGTTGCGATAAAGCCTTTCGACCTGCAGATAATGAACGCCGCCGGTGAGGCCGGCGGCGACGTCATCCTCCACATATGCAAAGACGGTCTTAACATGGAAAGATATCGCGATTATGCGGGTCAGTGCGACGCGGTCAACTGGGGCGTATATGAAGCGCCTTTCTCACTGGAGCAGGGCCGTGCCCTCTTCCCCGGCAAGGCCATCATGGGCGGTCTTGCAAACCACGGCGGCGTGCTCGAGGGCGGATCTTCCGAAGAGATTGCCTCGGAAGTGCATCGCATCATCAGGGATTTCGGGAAAGACGGATTTATCCTTGGTGCCGACTGCACTCTCCCCACAAACATAGAACCCTGGCGCATCCGGGCAGCTGTACAGGCCGCTGCAGACGCCTGATCCGGCCTTTATACATTCCATTTCTTTTATTTTGACAATTCGGAATGCCCCGTTTTGTATGCGGGGCATTCCGTTTTTCGTTTTTGTCCAATTGGGAATGCCTGCTTTCGTTCGAAGGGCATTCCTTTTCTTGCTTTTTATCAAAATGGAATGCCTCATTCTGCTCGTGGGGCATTCCATTTTTAAGTTTTGCCCATTCAGGAATGCCTTAATCTGACAAATGGGCATTCCATTTCCCGTTTTTTACTAAAATGGAATGCCTCAACCTAATCAACGGGCATTCCATTTCCAGCTTTTTACCAAAATGGAATGCCCCAACCTGCCCAAAGGGCCTTTTTACTGTTTCAGAGCTTTCTTATACGGCATTATCATGCCTGCTGTCATCTTCGCGCCCATCTTTTTCTTAAGCGCTTTGCTGCGCATGAGCGCC
>JAZOAJ010000381.1:0-2180 GCA_045595385.1 Lachnospiraceae bacterium
GTCACAACGACCACAAAAACGCGGGCCGTCTCCGGCATCCTTCGCAGCTCCTTCAACACACTGATCCCGTCTTCTTCCGGGAGCATGATGTCCAGCAGGACCAGATCAGGGACCCGCTCCTTTACCGCTTTCCAGAAAGCAGAAGGCCTGTCGAACCCTTCTACCTCATATCCCTGGCTTATAAGCGCATAGACCACCAGCTTGCGTATGCTCTCATCATCTTCCAAAAAATAAATCATCGGATCCTCCCGGTAATCAGATCGCAAAGCGGCGTGAATATTCCTCATAGGCTTCCCGGAACAGAGGGGTGCCTTTTTCATGAAGCGCATGTGAGTATTCGTGTGCCTGGAAAGTATCCTGGGACAATTCTATCATAGCTACAGCAATATTGGAGCAGTGATCCGAGATCCGCTCGCAATTTGTGATAATGTCATTAAAAACAAAGCCCAGCGGGATGGAACAGACGCCCTGCTGCAGCCTTTCCACGTGATTCAGCTTCATCCTGATGCAAAGATCATCGATCGCTTCTTCCAGGGGCTCCACTCTTTTGGCTGTTGCCAGATCCATGGAACAAAAAGCCGAGACAGCCATGCACACGGCCTGGCTGACCGCGCCGTAGAGGATATCCAGTTCCTGCCGGGATTCCTCGGAAAACTGCTCTTTCTTTTCATAGAGTTCCTGCGCACTTCCCGCAAGATTCATGGCGTGATCGGAAATACGTTCAAAGTCGGTAAGTGTATGAAGATATCTCGTGATCTCCTCGTTCTGCTCATTCGTTAATTCATGTCCGGTGAGCTTGATCAGGTATGTGCCCAGGCTGTCCTCATAGGCGTCAACATCATTTTCCATCTTCTTCACCTCCGAAAATCCCTGCTCGGAATAATTGGAAAAGAGCGAAAGCGCAGCAGCAAAGGACCGTTCAGCCAGAGAAGCCATCTCATGGATGGTGTTCCGGGACTGCTCTACTGCCAGTGCCGGATGGTCAATGAAGCGCTCTTCAAGATGGATACCGGGTTCATGCTTTTTCTCACTGTCATCCGGGACCAGGGTGGTTACGATACCTTCGATAACATCTGCCAGAGGTACCAGCAAAAGAAGCATCGCAAGACGCAGAATGGTGTTAACTGCTGCGATGGAGAAGGGATCCATGATATCGGAAGTAAAGGGAAAGCGGAAGACGGAATCTGCCAGATAGAAAAGACCTGCCGTGATCAGCATGCCGCCGCCGGTGGCAATGGGGTAGATGAGAGCGGTCCGCACGCCGCCTGCGTTAGCGCCGATGGCGGAGATCATGACCGGCGCAGAGGCACCGACCGTGATGCCCATCAGGATGGGAAGGGTGATTTCAAAGCTCATGACGCCAGTGACGCTCAGGGCCTGGAGGATACCTACTGCAGCTGAAGCCGACTGCAGGAGTACTGTAAAGGCGGCGCCGATGAAAATACCGAAAAACGGATTCGTAAGGTTGGTAAGGATGGTAGTGAACCATGCGGACTTTCCAAGATTGCTGACTGCCCCTGACATGGCGCTCATACCGTACATCAGCACTGCGAATCCCATCAGGATATCACCGAAATACCGTAGCGACTGACGCTTTGCCGCCATCTTCAGGGAGATGCCCGTCAGGGCCACGATCCCCGTGAGCGTCGAGGTGGAGATCAGCTTTGCCATGCTGCCGGTCCCTTCAATATAGCTGAGACAGATGATCCAGCCTGTAATGCTGGTCCCGAGGATCGCACCGAGGATGATGCCGACTCCCTGCTTCACCTTCATCATGCCCGCATTCACAAAACCGACTGTCATCACGGCAGTTGCGCAGGAGGACTGGATGATCGCCGTGATCCCGGTGCCCAGCAGAACGCCTTTCAGCGTCGTTCCGGAAAGACGGTAGAGCACCGGCTCCAGCCTGCTCCCGGACAGCTTTTTGAGACTGTCCCCCATAAAGCCCATGCCGAAAAGAAATAATGCGATACCGCTTAAAAGTGAAATAACTTCATTGATACTCATAACTGTAACCTCGAAACAAAGATGCAGGAAGCCCAGCATCCTTTTGCTGGTAGTATTGTAGGCACAGTATGTTAAATCATCCATCTGCTTCATGTTAAATGCATGTTAAATCGTCTGTGGATCCCAAGGGCGGTTCGAGCATCTATATGAAACCGGCCACGAAATATGTACAG
>JAZOAJ010000382.1:0-22334 GCA_045595385.1 Lachnospiraceae bacterium
CACATAAAGAAAGACGGGGTCATGGTCATGTTCACCCCGGACAATGCCGGATAAAAGTATATGACCCCTAATCTCAGTATTTTCTAAGATTTTTCTCAGAAAACCGTGTGTTCAGGGGGCGGCTGAAAAAAAAGACCGCTGTCGGGTGCAGCGGTCTTTTATTATTGATGTTATACAAGCTCGATAAGAACTTCCATGGCTCCGTCACCTTTGCGGGGACCGATCTTTACGATCCTTGTGTATCCGCCGTTACGGTTTGTGTACTTAGGAGCGATCTCATCAAAGAGCTTAGCAACAAGGTCAACTTCCTTTGTGTTTGCCTTGCGGCCTGCAGCTTTCTCAGGAACTTCCTTTACAGGATAGAGAACCTTGAGCATCTCTCTTCTTGCATGAAGGCGTGAAGGCTGATCCTTCTTTACCTTCTTCTCAACTGTATCGAATACAGTTACTTTCTTGCCATTAACAACTTCCTTGACTCTCTTGCCATCTTTGTCCTTACGGGCAACCTTTGACTGAACAGTAACTTCCTCAAAGTTATCTCTCTCCTTTACAGCAAGAGTGATAAGATGCTCAGCCTGTCTGCGGATCTCCTTTGCCTTTGCTTCAGTGGTAATGATCTTACCGTTATAAAGCAGGTTTGTGATCTGGTTACGGAGCAGGGCTTTTCTCTGCGCAGAAGTCCTAGATAATTTTCTATATCCGGCCATAGCCAAAACCTCCCAGTATTAATCTTCGTTTGAGCTCTTCAGCTCAAGTCCCAACTCCTTTAACTTACCGAATACTTCATCCAGTGATTTACGTCCAAGATTACGAACCTTCATCATCTCTTCAGGAGTCTTGTTAATAAGTTCTTCGACTGTATTGATACCTGCTCTCTTCAGGCAGTTGTATGAACGTACTGAGAGCTCAAGCTCGTCAATGTTCATCTCAAGTACTTTTTCCTTGTCATCCTCTTCCTTCTCGATCATGACCTCAGCGGTCTTAGCGTTCTCGGAAAGGTTGACAAACAGGTTCAGATGCTCGCTGAGGATCTTAGCTGCAAGGCTGATAGCCTCATCCGGAGCAAGTGTTCCCTTTGTAAATACTTCTACAGTCAGTTTATCGTAGTCAGTGATGTGACCTACACGGGTGTTCTCCACCTGAATGTTTACACGCTCAACAGGTGTATAGATGGAGTCAACCGGGATCACGCCAACTGCACTGTTTTCTGAGGCATTCTTCTCGGCACTTACGTAGCCTCTGCCCTTTGTGATCGTAAGTTCCATGTAGAGTTTGCTGTCTGCTCCGCCGTCCAGGGTTGCGATAACAAGATCCTTATTTATGATCTCAATATCCTGGTCAACCTGAATATCGGCAGCTGTGACAACGCCTTCGCCTGAAACATCCAGATAAGCGATCTTGGGCTCATCTGTGGGTGATGTGTTCCTTATCGCCAGATCCTTGACGTTCATAACGATCTCTGTAACGTCTTCCTTTACACCGGGGATAGTCGTGAACTCATGAGTTACTCCGGCGATCTTGATCTGGCTTACAGCTGAACTCGGCAAAGATGAAAGCATTACTCTTCTTAAGGAATTACCAAGTGTTGTTCCGTAGCCTCTCTCCAGGGGCTCTAATGTGAACTTACCATATTTTCTGTCTTCTGAAATCTCAACAACTTCAATGTTTGGTTTTTCAAATTCGAACATGGATCCTCCTTATAATCTTCCTAGTACTGCCGTTAAGTCTATTACTTAGAATACAACTCGACGATAAGCATCTCGTCTACAGGAACATCGATATCTTCTCTCTTCGGAAGTTCCTTGACTTCAATCTTGAGGTTCTCCTGATCTGCCTCGAGCCATGCGGGTACAAGCCTGCCGCCGGTTACGTCAAAGATCTGCTCGAATCTGCTCTTTGCATGCTCTTTGGCCTTTTCCTTAGCTTCGATAACATCACCAGGCTTAACAAGGATAGAAGGTATGTTCACATTCTTTCCGTTAATGGTGAAATACTTATGATCGACCATCTGACGAGCCTCTGCACGTGTTCTTGCGAATCCTGCGCGGAAGACAACGTTGTCGATCCTGCTTTCAAGAAGGATCATAAGGTTTGCACCGGTCTGGCCCTTCTGCTGTTTAGCCTTCTCATAATAATTTCTGAAAGGCTTCTCGAGTACGCCATAGATGAATTTAGCTTTCTGCTTCTCTCTGAGCTGGAGAGCATACTCACTCTTCTTTCCTGCGCGTCTGCCGTTAGCGGCACCTCTCGTTGATTTTTTATCTATTCCTAAATAAACTGGATCTAATCCAAGTGATCTGCATCTTTTAAGAACAGGAACTCTATTAACTGCCATTTTTGCACCTCCCAATCAGACTCTTCTACGCTTTGGCGGACGGCATCCGTTATGAGGAACGGGTGTTACGTCACTGATACTTGTAACCTGAAGACCGTTTGCCTGAAGTGCACGTATAGCTGCTTCTCTACCTGAGCCCGGGCCTTTGACAAACACGTCTACGTATTTAAGTCCATGAACTAAAGCTGCTTTTGTTGCAGTTTCAGCTGCCATTTGAGCTGCATAAGGTGTAGATTTCCTTGAACCTCTAAAACCCAGACCACCGGCACTTGCCCATGAAAGAGCATTTCCTTCAGTATCTGTCAGAGTAACGATAGTGTTATTGAAAGATGACTGAATATGCGCCTGTCCTCGTTCAACGTTTTTCTTAACGCGCTTTTTGGTTACTTTTTTTGTAACTTTCTTTGCTGCCATTTTCTAAACTAACCTCCCTTATGGGTTCCCGTTACGGGTAATACTCATAATTTCCAAATTACTTCTTCTTATTTGCTACTGTTCTCTTAGGTCCCTTGCGGGTTCTGGCGTTGTTCTTTGTATTCTGACCACGAACCGGCAGGCCCTTACGATGACGAATGCCTCTGTAGCATCCGATTTCCTGAAGTCGCTTGATGTTCATAGCAACTTCTCTTCTCAATTCACCTTCGACCGTGCACTGTGCTTCGATGACTTCACTGATCTTTCTCACTTCGTCATCCGTAAGGTCTCTGACTCTTGTATTGGGATCGATTCCTGCCTCAGCAAGAACCTTGTTGGAAGTAGTTCTTCCTATACCATAAATATAGGTAAGACCGATCTCAATACGCTTGTCCTTTGGTAAATCAATACCTGAAATACGAGCCATTTATATTACCTCCATTAATATTTTAACCCTGAACCTGTTTATGCTTAGGGTTCTCACAGATAATCCTGATTTTACCTTTACGCTTGATTACTTTGCACTTTTCACAAATCGGTTTAACTGATGCTCTAACCTTCATGTCAACCTCTCCTTTCAAAAAAGTCCATCGACCATACTATCATAAATGAATTTCCGTTGCAAGGAAAACCTTGCTGTTACTTGTCTCGCCAGATTATTCTGCCCTTTGTCAGATCGTACGGTGACATTTCAAGTGTTACCTTGTCACCGGGGAGGATCCTGATGTAGTTCATTCTAAGCTTGCCGCTGATGTGAGCCAGTACTGTATGCCCGTTGGGCAGTTCAACCTGGAACATTGCGTTCGGCAGTTTCTCTACAACTTTACCTTCGATTTCGATAACATCTGCTTTAGACATAAATATCTCCTTCTTAGCTCAAGCGGGTTAGGCGTCCAGTATCTTGCAGATTGCTGCAAATACGTCTGCCATGTCTACTGTTCCGTCAACTTCCTTGAGTACGCCTTCGTTTCCGTAGTAGTCGATAAGAGGCTGAGTCTGGTCGTGATAAACTTCAAGTCTCTTGCGTACCGTTTCCGGCTTGTCATCATCTCTGAGGATGAGTTCAGCTCCGCACTTATCACATTTCCCTTCGATCTGAGGCGGGATGTTGACGATGTGATAAGTTGCCCCGCAGGCTACGCATGCTCTTCTGCCGCCCATTCTTTCGATTATGTTCTGATCCGGGATCTCAATGTTGATCGCGTGATCAAGGACTTCGTTCTTTTCAGCGAGAGCTTTTGTGAGCGCTTCTGCCTGAGGGATAGTTCTGGGAAATCCGTCAAGCACATATCCTTCTTTTGCATCATCCCATGTGAGTCTGTCGACAACAAGATCAACTACGAGCTCGTCCGGGACAAGCAGTCCCTGATCCATGAAGCCCTTGGCCTTGTTTCCGAGTTCAGTGCCTTCCTTGATGTTGGCTCTGAAGATATCTCCGGTAGAGATGTGAGGGATATGATACTTGGATGCTATCATCTTTGCCTGGGTGCCCTTTCCGGCACCGGGCGCTCCTAACATTACAATCTTCATGTCCGCTCCTGTTTCTCATCTATCCACAGCTGCCGCATATAACCCGTGGCAGCTGTGGCATGTGTTTCTCTGCTTTCGTTATTTTGCCAGGAATCCCGAATAGTTCCTTACAAGCATCATTGACTCTATCTGCTTTGCTGTTTCAAGGATTACGCTGACAACGATTATGATCGATGTTCCCGCAAATGAAAGGGAAGCGTTAAATACTCCTGAAACAATCATCGGAATGACCGCTATGATAACGAGTCCGACCGCGCCTATAAAGATAAGATACTTAAGTACATTCGCGAAGTACTCTTCAGTAGCTCTGCCCGGTCTGATGCCCGGTACAAATCCGCCCTGCTTCTTGATGTTGTCCGATACCTGCGCAGGATTGAATGTGATCTGCGTATAGAAGTATGCGAAGAATACTATCAGGGCAATGTACAGGATAAGTCCGACCGTGTACTTCATGTTGCTGGGGTTAAACCAGTTGCTTGACGAAAAGTACTTTGTCCATTCAGGATTGGATCCGCCATTCACAAAACCTGCGATGATCACAGGGAACTGGAAGAGCGAAGCCGCGAAAATGATCGGGATGACCCCTGCGGTGTTGACCTTCAGCGGAATATGTGAAGCTCTTCCGCCATAGGATCTGCCGCTGGATGTGATCTTCTGTGAATACTGCACTGCGATCCTTCTCTCACCACCGTTAAGGTAGATGATGAAGACAACAACTGCGATAACCACTACGATGATGATCACGGCTGCTAGTACTGCCATTCCTATGCTTGACGCACCTTTTACAAACTGCTCATACAGAGATATGAAGTCTGCCGGCATTGAAGAAACAATGTTTATCAGCAGTATGATGGAAATACCATTTCCGACTCCGTGCTCTGTGATCTGTTCACCCATCCACATGACGAGCACTGCGCCTGCTGTAAGAACGAGCACATTGCAGATGATCGTCCAGACGTACATGCCGCCTGAGATGCTTCCGAAGATGCCCTGGTTTCCAAAGCCTATGCACATTGCTGTACTCTCGATGAGGGCAAGACCGACGGTAAGATATCTTGTGATCCTTCCGATCTTCTGCCTTCCGTCCTCACCTTCCTTCTGCATCTCCTCGAGTTTCGGAAATGCGATGGTGAGCAGCTGGATGATAATTGAAGCAGTAATGTAAACGGTAATGTTCAAAGCAAAGATCGACATGCTGGCGAACGAAGAACCGGTCAGTGCATTAAAGAAACCGAATCCTCTGTCTGAAAGTCCGCCAAGGACCTGTGCCACAACGGCTGAGTCAGTTCCCGGAAGAGGGATCTGGCAGCCGAGTCTGACGATAACGAGCATGACTATGGTATAGATCAGTTTTTTGCGGATCTCTTTTACCTTAAAAGCGTTAATTACCGTCCTGAACATTATTCTACCTCGCAAGTGCCTCCGGCAGCTTCGATCTTGGCCTTTGCTGCCTCACTGAATGCGGTTACCTTGACATTCAGCTTCTTATTGATTGTGCCGTTTCCAAGGATCTTGACTCCATCCCTAGGATTCTTAACGATGCCGATCTCCATGAGGCTGTCGATCGTTACGTCTGCGCCATCATCGAATCTGTTGAGCGCTGCAACGTTGATACCTACGAGATCTTTGCTGTTAATGCAGGTGAAGCCTCTCTTGGGGATCCTTCTGTATAAAGGCATCTGTCCGCCTTCGAAACCGATCCTCGGACGTCCTGAACGGGCCTTCTGTCCCTTATGTCCTTTTCCTGCAGTCTTTCCGTTTCCAGAAGCGTGTCCACGGCCTCTGCGGAAGTTATTGCTCTGCTTGGAACCCTCTGCAGGATATAATTCTGATAAATTCATTCCTGATCTCCTCCTTAAGCTTCCTCAACCTTAACTAAGTGTTTTACCTTCTCGATCATGCCTCTTACAGCTTCATTATCCGGAAGGACCTTGGTCTGGAGCATCTTGTGAAGTCCAAGTGCCTCGATTGTTGCCCTCTGCTTGGGGATAGCGCCGATAGGAGACTTAACTAATGTAACTTTGATATCTGCCATTGTCTGTTCCTCCTATTATGCCATGATCTCTTCAACACTCTTACCGCGAAGGCGGGCCACCTCTTCAGGTGTCTTAAGCTGCTTAAGAGCTTCAAGTGTTGCAAGAACTACGTTCTGTTTGTTGTTTGAACCAAGTGACTTGGTACGGATGTTTTTGATGCCTGCAAGCTCGCAAACGTTACGGGCAGGACCTCCGGCGATAACACCGGTACCTTCGGGTGCTCTCTTCAGAAGAACTGAAGCGCCGCAGTAACGTCCTGTTGTATCATGCGGGATGCTCTCTGTCTCATCAACAGGGATGGAGATGAGATGCTTCATTGCATCTTCCTTAGCCTTACGGATAGCCTCGGGAATTTCGATGGACTTTCCGATGCCTGCTCCTACACGGCCTTTTCCATTGCCGACGACAACCAATGCCGAGAATCTGGAGTTACGTCCGCCTTTTACAACTTTAACTACTCGCTTGATAGTTACGACTTTTTCTTCGAACTCCGGAGCTTCCGGAGCATTTGCGATAGCTTTATTGTCTCTCATAGCTTTACTTCCTCCTTATTAGAATTCCAGGCCGGCTTCTCTTGCCGCGTCTGCCAGTGCCTTAACTTTGCCGTGATATACATATCCGCCTCTGTCAAAGACTACTTCCTTGATACCGGCTTCGATAGCTCTCTGTGCGATGACCTTGCCGACATATGCTGCTGCAGCAGTGTCATTGGTCTTCTCAAGCTCAGCCTTGATATCCTTCTGGACGGTTGAAGCTGAAACGAGTGTCTTCTGAGCATCGTCATCTATGATCTGTGCATAGATGTGCATGTTGCTTCTGTATACTGCAAGACGGGGTCTTTCAGCGGTGCCTGAGAAGCGATTGCGTAATTTCATATGTTTCTTTTCGCGAATCTGAGTTCTGGATTTTTTACTTATCATTCTCTCTCACGCTCCTTTACTTACCGGTCTTACCGACTTTACGTCTGATATACTCATCAACATACTTGATACCTTTGCCCTTGTAAGGCTCGGGTGCCCTGAATGCTCTGATCTCTGCTGCTACCTGGCCGACAGCTTCCTTGCTGATGCCGCTTACATTTATATGGTTCTGGTCGGGTGCTTCGATCTTGACTCCTTCAGGAGCAACATACTCTACCGGATGTGAGTATCCAAGGCTGAGTACGAGTTTGTCTCCCTGCATCTGGCATTTGTAACCAACGCCGTTGATCTCGAGTTTCTTTACAAATCCGTCTGTAACACCGACGACCATGTTGTTGAGCAGTGCTCTTGTGAGACCGTGAAGGGCTTTGTTCCTCTTGAGATCATTAGGTCTTGTAACAACGATATGGCCTTCTTCAAGCTCAATCTTCATCTCAGCGGGAAGTACTCTGTTAAGTTCTCCCTTAGGTCCCTTTATAGTCACATTATTATTTTCTGCTATATCTACAGTAACTCCTGCAGGAATAGCGATAGGCATTCTTGCGATACGTGACATGCCGTTCCTCCTTTTAATAAATACTGTTCAGTGACTTACCATACGAATGCAAGAACTTCTCCGCCTACGCCAAGTTTTCTTGCTTCCTTATCGGTGATCACTCCGTTGTTGGTTGAGATCAGGGCGATTCCGAGGCCTCCAAGAACCTTCGGAAGATCTTCCTTGTTCGCATAAACACGAAGGCCGGGCTTTGAGATTCTCTTGATGCCTGTGATGACCTTCTCGTTTTTGTCTTTGCCGTACTTAAGTTCGATGTGGATCTGGTCGAAACCACGCTCGTCCTTAGTGATAGTGCAGCTCTTGATATATCCCTCGTCTAATAAGATCTTAGCGATTGAAGCCTTAATTTTAGATGACGGAACATCTACAGAGTCATGTTTAGCTGTATTTGCATTACGGATTCTTGTAAGCATATCAGCAATAGGATCGCTCATTGTCATAATTAATTCCCTCCTTCTAAAATCTTACCAGCTGGCTTTCTTTACTCCAGGGATCTCTCCCTTGTATGCAAGTTCACGGAAGCATACTCTGCAGATACCGTATTTCTTGAGAACAGCATGCGGACGTCCGCAGATCCTGCATCTTGTGTATTCCTGTGTAGAGAATTTTGCCGGGCGCTGCTGTTTTACCTTCATAGATTTCTTAGCCATGTGTAAAATCCTCCTTAATTACTTCTCAAACGGCATTCCAAACATTCTCAGGAGCTCTCTTGCTTCTTCGTCTGTCTGTGCTGTTGTAACTACGATAACGTCCATTCCTCTGACCTTGTCGACCTTGTCGAATTCGATCTCAGGGAAGATGAGCTGCTCTTTGATACCAAGGGCATAGTTTCCTCTGCCGTCAAATGAATCAGCGCTGACTCCTCTAAAGTCACGGACACGCGGAAGTGCCAGATTGATAAGTCTGTCAAGGAAGTTGTACATCTTATCGCCCCTTAAGGTTGTCTTGCATCCGATGGACATGCCCTCTCTGATCTTGAAGTTAGCAACTGACTTCTTGGTACGTGTGATGACTGCCTTCTGTCCTGTGATAGTCTGAATATCACCGATCGCTGCCTCAAGAGCTTTGGCATTATCCTTAGCCTCGCCGACACCCATGTTGATGACGATCTTATCGATCTTCGGTACCTGCATGATGTTCTTGTAACCGAACTTTTCCTTCATTGCAGGAACGATTTCAGAATTGTATATTTCTTTAAGTCTATTCAACTTTCGGACCTCCTTCCTTTAATCAGTCAATTGCTTCGTTTGATGATTTTGCATAACGAACTTTCTTGCCATTTTCATCAATGTGGAAGCCGATCCTGGTAGTCTGTCCCTTATGTACATACATAACGTTGGAAATATCAATTGCTCCTTCGCGGGTGATGATGCCGCCCTCCTGGCTCTCTCTGCCGGCCTTGAGATGCTTCTTGACCATGTTTACGCCTTCAACGATGACGCGGCCGTTCTTGGCATCTACTGCGAGCACTTTACCCTCTTTGTCTTTATCTTTTCCTGCGATAACTCTTACGGTATCGCCTTTTTTGATCTTTAATGTTGCCATTTCGTGCCTCCTACAGTACTTCAGGTGCCAGAGAAACAATCTTCATGAACTGTTTTTCCCTGAGCTCTCTTGCTACCGGTCCGAAGATACGTGTACCTGTTGGTGTCTTATCTTCCTTGATGATAACGGCAGCATTTTCGTCGAACTTGATGTAGGATCCGTCTTTACGGCGGGCGCCCTTAACTGTACGGACTACAACTGCCTTTACAACATCGCCCTTCTTAACAACGCCGCCGGGGGTGGCATCCTTAACTGTGGCAATGATAATATCGCCGATGTTAGCGTATCTTCTAGTAGAACCGCCAAGAACTCTTATGCACAAAATTTCTTTTGCACCAGTATTATCAGCGACTTTAAGTCTGCTTTCCTGCTGTATCATAATAATTCTCCCTTCTACTAATTATTTAGCCTTCTCGATGATCTCGACGAGTCTCCACCTCTTATCCTTTGACAGAGGTCTTGTCTCCATAACTCTTACTGTATCGCCGATACCGCATTCGTTGTTCTCATCATGAGCTTTCAGCTTGTAAGTTCTCTTAACGATCTTGTTGTAAAGAGGATGTCTTACATTATCGATAACAGCAACCACGATGGTCTTGTCCATCTTATCGCTGATAACTTTACCTGTACGGGTTTTTCTTAAGTTTCTTTCCACGTTAACTTCCTCCTTCCCCATTACTCAGCTGAATTCTGCTTCTGCGTGATGACCGTCATGATCCTCGCGATATTTCTTCTGACTTCTTTGATCCTGCCGGTGTTCTCAAGCTGGTTGGTAGCATTCTGGAATCTTAAGTTAAAAAGTTCCTTCTTAGCGGCTACAAGCTCTTCATTTAACTCGGCAGCGCTCTTGCTCTGTAAATTTTCGATATATTTATTACTCTTCACTTGATTCACCGCCTTCCAGATCTGCTTTTGAAACGATCTTGCACTTGATGGGAAGCTTGTGTGTTGCAAGACGAAGTGCTTCTCTTGCTGTAGCTTCGGGAACGCCTGCGATCTCGAACATTACTCTGCCGGGCTTAACAACTGCTACCCAGTACTCCAGAGCACCCTTACCTGAACCCATACGTGTCTCAGCAGGTTTTGCTGTTACAGGCTTGTCAGGGAAGATCTTGATCCATACATGTCCGCCACGCTTTACGTGTCTTGTCATGGCAACACGGGCTGCTTCTATCTGGTTTGAAGTGATCCAGCCCGGCTCAACTGCAACGATACCATACTCGCCGTAAGTGATCGTATTGCCTCTGGTTGCCTTTCCTTTCATAGAACCGCGGAACTGTTTACGATGTTTTGTTCTTTTTGGCATTAACATGATTATTTATCGCTCCCTTCCTTGTGTTCTTTTACCGGAAGCACTTCACCTTTGTAAATCCAGACCTTAACGCCTACTTTACCATATGTTGTGTCTGCTTCTGCAAATCCGTAATCGATGTCAGCACGGAGAGTCTGAAGGGGAATGGTTCCCTCGCTGTAGAACTCTGTACGGGCCATGTCCGCTCCGCCGAGACGTCCTGAGCAGCTTGTCTTGATACCAAGAGCTCCTGCCTTCATTGTCCTGGTGATGGCTGACTTCATTGCTCTTCTGAATGCAACACGGTTCTCAAGCTGCTGAGCGATGTTCTCTGCAACGAGCTGTGCGTCCTTCTCTGAGCGCTTTACTTCTACTACATCAAGGATGATATCCTTCTGGATGAGCTTCCTGACCTGAGCCCTGAGCTTCTCGATCTCTCCGCCGCCCTTGCCGATGATAACGCCCGGCTTTGCAGCAAAGATCTTAACCTTGATGATCTTGGCGGAAGCTCTTTCGATCTCGATCTTGGAGATTCCGGCATTGAATAATTTCTTCTTAAGATATTCTCTTATCTGATGATCCTCGACCAGATAGTCAGCAAACTCTGCGTCTGCATACCACTTGGAATCCCAGTCTTTGATCACGCCCACTCTTAAACCGTGTGGATTAACTTTCTGTCCCATATACCCTCCTATCTTTCATCAAGAACGATCGTGATATTGCTTAAGCGATGCTCGATCCTGTAAGCTCTACCCTGTGCTCTCGGTCTGATTCTCTTCATTGTAGGTCCTTTGTTTGCATAGCACTCAGCAATGTAAAGGTCCTCCGGATTCATTCCATTATTGTTCTGCGCGTTAGCTATTGCCGACTCAAGCAGTTTCTTAATGATGGCAGCTCCGTATCTCGGGTTATATGTAAGGATTCCCAGTGCCTCGCCAACCTTCTTGCCTCTTATAGCATCCAGAATGAAGCATGCTTTCTGAACTGAGATTCTGGCAAGTGAAAGCTTAGCTGACGGTCTGGTGTCCTTGTTTGCATTTCTTTCTCTTTTTATCTGTGATCTATGTCCCTTAGCCATGGATCAAACCTCCTTTCGAAACTTTGCTTATCTGGACTTCTTCTCGTCTTTGCCGTGTCCCTTGTATGTTCTTGTTGATACGAACTCGCCAAGCTTGTGGCCGACCATATCTTCTGTGACATATACCGGAACGTGTCTTCTTCCATCATGTACCGCGATGGTGTGACCGATCATGTTCGGGAAGATTGTTGAACGCCTTGACCAGGTCTTAAGGACTTCTTTCTTGTCAGAAGCGTTCAGTGCCTCTATTTTCTTAAGCAAACTTTCATCTGCGAAAGGGCCTTTTTTAAGTGATCTTGCCATGGTACCCTCCTTACTTCATGTTACGTCCATCTCTGCGACGGATGATCAGTTTGTTAGACGCTTTGTTCTTTTTCCTGGTCTTAAGACCAAGTGCAGGCTTGCCCCAAGGTGTTGAAGGACCCGGACGTCCGATACCGGTCTTGCCTTCACCACCACCATGAGGATGGTCGTTCGGGTTCATGACGGAACCGCGGACTGTAGGTCTGATGCCCATGTTTCTCTTGCGGCCTGCCTTACCGATGTTGACAAGGTCATGCTCTACATTGCCGACCTGGCCGATGGTTGCGCGGCAGAGAGCGGGTAACCTTCTCATTTCGCCTGAAGGAAGTCTGAGTGTTGCGAACTTGCCTTCCTTTGCCATGAGCTGGGCTGAGTTTCCTGCGCTCCTTACAAGCTGTCCGCCCTTTCCGGGATAGAGCTCGATGTTGTGGATCTCTGTACCGACGGGGATGTTCTCGAGAGGAAGGCAGTTGCCTATTCTAACCTCTGCTTCAGGTCCGTTCATGACTGTCATTCCGTCTGTAAGTCCTACAGGAGCAAGGATGTATGCCTTCTCGCCGTCAGCGTAGCTGATCAGTGCGATGTTGGCTGTTCTGTTCGGATCGTACTCGATACCGATGACTTTTGCGGGGATACCGTCTTTTCTTCTCTTAAAGTCTACTATTCTGTACTGTCTTCTAGTTCCGCCACCCTGGTGTCTTACTGTGATCTTGCCCTGGTTGTTTCTTCCTGCGTTCTTCTTGCTTACTGCAAGCAGTGACTTCTCGGGCTCGTTCTTGGTGATCTCCTTTTTATCAAGGGCAGTCATCTGTCTTCTAGAAGGTGTATATGGGTTGAATGTTTTGATTCCCATAATATTTCTCCTTTCAATAACTGTTTGTCATCACGCTTGTCTTGCGTATAGGTGCCGCTCTTTAGCGGCCGCTTAAGGTTTACAGACCTTCAAAGATCTCGATGTCCTTGCTGTCTGCGGTTAACTTGACGATTGCCTTTTTGGACTCGGCAGCTTTGCCTTCGATCCTTCCGCGACGTCTTGTCTTGGGATGGCGGTTCATGGTGTTAACGCTTTCAACCTTTGTTCCGTCGAACATTTTCTCGACTGCTTCCTTGATCTGTGACTTGTTGGCGTCAACATGTACAAGGAATGTGTACTTCTTATCAGCCATGTCGTTCATGCTCTTCTCAGAGATGACGGGCTTAAGGATAATGTCATAATATTTTAAATCTGCCATTATGCGTATACCTCCTCTATTGTTTCAAGAGCGGCCTTGTCGATAACGATGCTGTCATACTTAAGGATGTCAAATACGTTGATGGTATTTGTCAGAGCTGTCTTGACCTCAGGGATGTTCCTGCTTGAGAGGATCACGTTCTGATCGTTTTCGTTAAGGACTACCAGTGCCTTGGTCGTTCCAAGCTTATCAAGCAGGTTGACCATAGTCTTTGTCTTCGGCTCTTCACACTTAATGGCGTCGATCACGAAGAACTTCTCTTCCTGAACTCTGGATGTGAGAACGCTCTTAAGTGCAGCTCTCTTCTCCTTCTTGTTCATCTTGATCTCGTAATCACGGGGCTTCGGAGCGAACACTACGCCGCCGCCTGTCCACTGGGGTGCCCTTGTGGATCCCTGACGTGCATGGCCTGTGCCTTTCTGTCTCCAGGGCTTTCTTCCGCCGCCGGATACCTCTGAACGGTTCTTGGCGCTCTGTGTGCCCTGGCGCTTGTTTGCAAGCTGTGTGATAACGGCCTGGTGTACGAGGTTCTCATTGATCTCTACGTTGAAGATGGCGTCATTTAATTCGACATTGCCAACTACAGCGCCTTCCATATTATATACAGATACTGTTGCCATCTGATCTCCTCCTTTCCCTTAGTTAGCCTTGACTGCACTGCGTACTTCAACGAGTGCTTTCTTCGGTCCGGGAACTGCTCCCTTTACCAGAAGAAGATTGTCTTCGGCGTCTACTCTGACTACTTCAAGGTTCTGGACGGTCACTCTCTTGGCTCCCATGTGACCTGCCATGTGCTTTCCTTTGAAAACACGGCTCGGATCGGATGCTGCTCCGTTTGAGCCTGCATGTCTGTGATACTTGGAACCATGGCCCATAGGTCCTCTGGACTGTCCATGTCTCTTGATGGCGCCCTGGAAACCTTTGCCCTTTGAGACTGCGCTGACATCGATCTTGTCACCAACTTCAAAAATGTCAACCTTGATCTCGTCTTTTACAGAAAATTCAGAAGCATTGTCCAGCTTTAATTCCCTGACGAATCTCTTGTAAGGGATCTCTGCCTTGTCGAATTTGCCTCTGTCGGGAGAGCTGACAAGTGTCTCTCTCTTGTCCATGAAGCCAACCTGTACGGCTTCATATCCGTCGTTCTCCATGGTCTTGACCTGTGTTACCACGCAGGGACCTGCCTGAAGAACTGTGACCGGCGTAAGGACTCCGTCTTCGCTGAAGATCTGAGTCATGCCGACCTTTGTTGCTAAGATAGCTTTCTTCATAATTAAATATCCTCCTGTTAAACTACAGCGGAACACTTTCGTGTTCATACTAGAACAGTTTGTTCTCTACTGCTTTTGTGCCGATCGTTACAAGCTCAGGCGCTTCGATCAGCGTTCGATCATCTTAAGGTCTACGTGTACGCCTGCGGGCATGTCGAGCTTCTGCAGTGACTCCATCGTCTTCTGGGTCGGTGCGATGACATCGATGAGTCTCTTGTGAGTCCTCTGTTCGAACTGTTCACGTGAATCCTTATACTTGTGGGTAGCTCTAAGGATGGTGATCACTTCCTTTTTAGTAGGAAGGGGAACGGGTCCGCTGACCTTGGAGCCGTTCTTCTTAACAGTCTCGATGATCTTTGCAGCGCTCTGATCGATGAGTTTGTGATCATAAGCCTTAAGTGTGATTCTCATTACCTGATTTGCCATAAATTTTGTCGCCTCCTAATTATTTTGTAACCAGAATAACAAGTTGGTGACTGTACACTCTCCCGTGTGTGTCGTGGTCTTTCCGAAAAAATATTGGCCATATACCGGCCAATTGCTGTGCACACACGTCGTTTCCGCCTCAAGCGGCGGACTATAGATGGTATACAGTGACTTGTCGCCAGTTTTGAAAATTGACATTCGCTCCACGGAAAACCCGCTCCGTCTTTCGACTCGCGGCAACCTCTCGCTTCACAGCTATCATGTCACAGCTGAAATAGAATACCCCATATCTTTGGCAAATGCAAGCACTTTTTTTAATTTATTTTTTTGGGATTTTTCCTTTATTTTAAGGCATTTTTTAAGTCTGAACATGTTTTCGCAATCCATAGTGGGAGCCCTTCCGGCACTGCGCAACATATAGTGTTCTGTCAGTAAAACAGCCGTGTCAGGACCCACATGAGCGGTATCGTCCCGATACAGAGAATGTCCATCAGGCCGGTAGCGGACGTGGTCGTTCTGTGATCCGCCTTATACATCATCGCGATAAGGCTGATAATGGCGGCTGTCGGCATGGAGCAGTGGACCATGATCGCCGATGTGATGTCAGACGGTCCCCAGATCAGATATGCCAGGGCAAATCCAACCGCCGGCACGATGAGCAGTTTGACCGCGGATGCAGCATAATACTTCCCGTTCGTGAACAGCTCCTTCAGCGGGTTGGCCGCTATGCCTGCGCCTATTATCATGAGGCTGAGCGGAGAACATATCTGCCCGATGAAGCTTATGGGCTGCATGATCATGTCGGGGATCTTAACCCCGATGAACAGCAGTATGATGCCGATGGCCGCTGCTATGTTCGGAGGACTTAACAGTTTTTTGAAAGAGAAACGGTCAGCGTCCTTATTGCCTCTTGTCAGCATGAGCACGCCCAGGCTGAAAGCGAACACATTCTGATGGACATTGAGGATCGCCATGTATGACACACCGATATCACCCATCAGCGCCTGCCCGACCGGGAATCCCAGGAACGCGGAATTTCCGAAAGTCATCATCGCTTCGTATACGCCCCTGTCTTTTTTCTCTTTTACTATGAGGCGCGCTGCCACGACAGCTATCAGCGCGATAACGGCATACAGGCCGACTCCGGCCAGGAGGAGCGTGCCTACTATTGACTTATCCGCTGACGACAGAGACATGACCGAAGAAAAGATCATGCACGGCGCTGCGCCGATAGTGATCACTTTTGAGATCACCGCATCGGTCTCATCATTCATGACATGTATTTTATATAGGAAGAAACCGAGCGCCATGGCGGCGATTATCTTCAGCATTGCTCCGGCTATGTCCATGTCTGCCTCCTTCAGAATAAAGAGCATTATACAACAACAATTGCTCTTTGTCATTTTAGATGTTAAAATCACTGTGTTCATTTATCAAAGCGCCTAGGCGCCTAACTTACAGGAGGATAAAAATGGCAGAACTTGAGCACGGCCCTGAATGCGACTGCGGATGCAACGACGAGCAAGGCCCCATTATCACACTTGAATTCGATGACGGCGAATCTCTTCTTTGCGAAGCTCTTTTTGTTTTCGAAGTAGACGGCAAAGAGTACGTCGCCCTGGCTCCGGCTGAAGATCCGGATTCCGAAGATGTTTATCTGTATGAATACTTCGAGACCGGCGAGGACGAGTTCGAACTCGGCGACATCGATGACGATGCCGTATTCGACAAGGTTGCGGAAGAATTCGACCGCATCATGGAAGAGTACTACGAGGCCGAAGAAGAATAATTCATGTGGCTTGCTGACAACTGGAAAGATTATGAGGTACTGGACACTTCAGGCGGTGACAAGCTTGAGCGGTGGGGGAAGTATATTTTAAGACGCCCCGATCCTCAGGTCATTTGGAACACCCCTAAGTCGATCCCGGAATGGAAAAAGCTCAATGCCCATTACCACCGCTCTGACAGGGGCGGCGGTGAATGGGAATTTTTCGACCTGCCGAAACAGTGGTCGGTCAGTTATGACCTGCCCTGTTTCAAGGGCAGCAGCGAAGGCCGGCTGACTTTCCATCTGAAACCGTTCAGTTTCAAGCACACCGGCCTGTTCCCCGAACAGGCTGTTAACTGGGACTGGTTCTCCGCCCTGATAAAGGATCAGGCTGCAAAGGGCAGGAACATAAAAGTTCTCAATCTTTTTGCTTACACAGGCGGCGCCACATGCGCGGCTGCCAAAGCAGGCGCCCATGTCACGCATGTGGACGCTTCAAAGGGAATGACAGCCTGGGCAAAGGAGAACGCTGCGTCCAGCAGAGTTTCGGAAACCTCCACCAGATGGATAGTGGACGACTGCATGAAATTCGTCGAGCGTGAGATCAGAAGGGGCAATCTCTACGATGCCATCATCATGGATCCGCCCTCATACGGACGCGGCCCCAAAGGAGAAGTCTGGAAGATCGAAGACAATATCTTCGACCTGATATCTGTGTGCAGCAAAGTTCTTAAGGATGACGCCCTGTTCTTCCTCATAAACTCATATACCACAGGTCTTCAGAGCTCTGTTCTGACTTATATGATGGAGACGATCCTTACTCCCCGCTTTGGCGGAAAGGTCGAGTCAGACGAGATCGGCCTTCCGGTCACTTCGAACGGGCTTGTCCTCCCGTGCGGCGCGAGCGGCCGGTGGACTTCTATCTGATACCTTTGAGCAGATACTTTTTACTTGAAATATAAAGTGCGGTATGTTTTCATCCGGCGAATATGAAATGTTGAGCCGGGGAAAATATACCGCACTTTGATTTTAAGATAAAAGGATCAGATTTCCTTAGGCTCGTATGTAAGATCGCATCCGAGCTTTTTAAATGTTCTTCTGTCAGTTGCGGACAATCTTGCAGTTGTGTGTACCTGGCATCCTCTGAGTTTCGGCAGCTGCTGAAGTGTCTTCTTGGCATCCTCCTCAGTTGTCGATGCTATCGAGAGTGCAAGAAGCATCTCATCCGGATGGAGCAGCGGATTCTTGCTGCCAAGATACATGGTCTTGAGCCTGTTTATCGGGATCAGTGATTCTGACGGAAGGATCTTCTTCCCTTCAGGGATCCCGGCAAGGAATCTCAGCGCCTTTATCAGGCATACGGCTGAAGGCCCCATGATGTCCCCGGTATGTCCCGGTATTATTGTCCCGTCCTCAAGTTCCATTGCTGTGGCGACGGCGCCTGTTTCCTTTTCGATCTGTCTTGCGGCGGCTACGACCTTTCTGTCCTCAGGATTGAGTCCTTCCTGGTTCATGAGGATCTTGATCTTGCTGAGTTCAGACTCGCCTTTAGTGCCTTCCGCGATGCCGACTGCTGCCTGGAAATATCTCCTGATGATCTCCTGATCGCCTGCTTCACGGCAGATGTCATCATCTATGATGCAGTTGCCCGCCATGTTGACTCCCATGTCAGTAGGCGAAGCGTAGGGGCATGTTCCGTAAATGCCCTCAAACATGCTCCTGAGGACAGGGAAGATCTCAATGTCCCTGTTATAATTGACTGTAGTCACACCGTACGCTTTCAGATGGTACGGGTCTATCATGTTTATGTCGTTCAGGTCAGCGGTTGCGGCCTCATAAGCAAGGTTAACCGGATGATTCAGAGGGAGATTCCAGATCGGGAATGTTTCAAACTTGGCATATCCGGCTGCGACTCCTCTCTGGTGCTCGTTATATACCTGCGAAAGGCAGGTGCTCATCTTGCCCGAACCCGGTCCCGGAGCAGTTACTATAATGAGCGGTCTGGTGGTTTCCACATAATCATTCTTACCATACCCGTCAGGACTGATGACTGTGTTTATGTCTGTGGGATAACCCGGGATAAAAAAGTGATGATATACCTTGATATTCTCTTTTTCCAGTTTCTGCTGGAACACCTCAACGCTGTGGGCCGGAGTATACTTTGCAATGACAACGCTGCTGACGTATAACCCCTTTCCTCTATATTCACGAATGAGCCTGATGACATCGTCATCATAGCCGATACCGAGATCACCCCTGATCTTGTTGTTCACGATATCCTCGGCGCTGACTGTCATGATCATCTCTGCCTGGTCCTTCAGTTGAAGGAGCATCTGGAGCTTGCTGTCCTCCTTAAATCCCGGAAGCACTCTTGCCGCATGCATGTCATCCAGCAGTTTTCCCCCAAACTCAAGATACAGCTTGCCTCCAAAGTGACTGATGCGCTCCCTGATGTGCTCGGACTGCAACTTCAGATATTTTTCATTATCAAAACCGATCTTCATTTTAACCCCTCGAAAACCTGTCTTCCTTAAACCAAAACAACGGAGTTATTCTATCACAACTGGATAAAAAGATTCAATAAATGCACCGCAAAAACATGGCATTCTCTTCACAGATAAAGCCATTTAAGTTTATAATCTTGATACAGTTTTATGGTACCTGCCCGATCGGAGGACATCATGGATAATTATGATAATGCTTTATATTGGACTGAACAGAATATCCGTGCGCTGAAAGGATTCGGCATCGGACCTGGTGATGTGGTCATCGTGTCTCTTCCGGATATGCCGGAGAAAGATTTCGTGTCAGATGCGATCAAAAAGATCGGTGCCGTCTGCCACAAGCTTGACTGTCATCCTTCCGCAAAAGAAGTCGCATGTACAGTAAAAAAGACTTCGGCAAAACTGTGTTTCTGCGCAAGCTATGACGTTGCCCCATTCTGCCAGGGAACAAATCTGCCCATTGTCTTTATCCGGCCTGATCATAGTCTGGGGCCGATCTCCCGGCTTAAAGGTCCATTTGCCGCGCTCTTTACCGGAAGGGCCCGTTATCATCTCAGATACCGCAATCTCATGAGTTATGACAATTACATTAACCGGGCTCCGGTCATAAGGCCAAATGAATGGCATTGAAAAAAGAGGCATCCGCAATTATAATTTAGTTAACAACAGGGAAAGGAATGAATGAAAATGGATATATATGATGACAGCCACAGGGACGCCATGTTCTATTTCTGTCAGGATAATGAACAGGAATACCTCGAATTCTGTTCAAGAAACAACTACATTTATGAAAACCCCATGCTCTATTTCTGCCGGAGCCGGGAAAATGAATATATAGACTTTTTAGAACACTTCGGTCTTATGTAGAAAAAAGAACGCCCCCTGACGCATTAGCGCCAAGGGGCGTATCTGATCAGAGGTCGATCTCTTTTGCCCACTCAAGGAACTTCTGTCCTGCTTCAGTTATAACAGCTTCCTTGTATCCGTAATAAGGCGGTCTTGCCGGTTCATGATCCATCATGTTCTGATGCTCCATGTAGAAGGCCATGTCTTTCTCATACTGCGCCTTCATGGCAACATAATCCTCATCTTCGCTTTCGCGCTCAATGATCTCGAGGAACGCGCTGCTCACTTTGGCAATGCGGGAATAGTTCTTCTCATTTTCCCACTTATCACCCAGAACGCTGCGGCTCTTGGGATTGTATCTGGACACTACAACAGGCTTTTCGGATTCATCTATGAATCTGAGCTCTTCAAGATCATACGCCAGGCTCTCATACAGGTTCTTCTGCTGACGTCCGCTTCCGTATGTGATGCACCTGAAGAGATCAAGGAGCTGCTCCTTTGTGCAGTTATTGATGTTGAATACTGTCTCAGGATCTTTCTTGATCTGGCCAATGACATACTCCCTGTAATCGGAGAGCTTCTTTGTAAGCGAGTCATGAAGAGCCATTACACGGAAAGCGCCTTTTCCCTTAACATACTCATAAGGAAGTCCGATGCTGTTCTCATGGGGTGACAGCGAGAAGATGCCGAGGCTTCCGTTCACCTTGTAGGAATTTGACTGATACAGTGCCTCGAGTCCAAGGAGTTCCTGCTCATCCTTTGTGAGAACAAGTTCCTTGACCGCTGCAAGTTTTTCCTCCGGAATGAGAAACTCAGGGAACTCGGAATCCGGTGAGCCTTCAGCCGCTTCTGCCTTAGGGATCGCTGACTCTCCGTAGTTCATGAGGAACTCACTCTTATCAAGCTTGTAAACGCTTATGATCTGTGCCCACATGCTCTTGTCCGGAAGAGTGTCCTTCTCCCATTTCTGGACAGATGTCGTTGATACTCCGAGTGCTGTTGCCGCTTCTTCCTGTGTAAGGAACCTGCGCTCTCTTGACATTTTAATATAATCATTGAACTTCATATTTTATCCTCCGTTTCTTTGATCCGGTCCCGCCTCCGGGGCCGTTGCTGGGTCAGACGATAATGTAAACTGCCTGCCCTTTCAACCAATCCTGCAGAAAAAATGAAAGAAATTGAATTGGGATAAAGTATGATTTTCGGGCCCTGAAAACCAACTTCAAGTTGGTACGATAATAACCCTCAGTTGGTATTTCGTCAACAAACATATTCTGAATTTTCTGTGTCTAAACTGCAAAAAAAGAGGCTCCCGCATCCCGCGGAAGCCTCTCCGGTCATCTCCTGACCGATCAGTTCATTTACAGTGAAGCTGCTGCTGCAAGGCAGATCGAAAGGTATTTTTCCTCTGCTGTTGAGCTTCTTGATGTCATGATGACAGGGCATTTTGCACCGACAATGAATCCGCCCATCTTGGCATGGCAGAATCCTGCGAGCATCTTTCCAAGGGAGTTGCCCTGATGGATGTTAACGGCAAGAAGGACATCGCAGTCTCCTGCGCAGGGTGATTCATATCCTTTGTCCTTTGCGATCTCGATATCTGTTGCGCAGTCGAACTGGATCGGACCTTCAACTATGCAGTTTGTGATCTCGCCGCGCTGGTTCATCTTCTTGAGCTCATCGCCGTCGATGGTCTCCTGCATCTTGGGGTCGACCTTCTCCTTGCAGGCAAGGCATCCGACCTTCGGGCAGTCATAGCCGAGAGCTATCATGGCGTCAACCGTGTTCTGGATGATCTGCTTCTTCTGCTCAAGATTCGGATATGTGACCATTCCGCCGTCAACAGGAGCAATGAGTTTATGGTAAGCTGAAGGAGCCTCAAAAATAGCGAAGTGGCTCATAAGTCCGCCCTTGCCGAGACCGGTCTCTTTATTAACGACAGCGCGCAGATAGATGCTTGAATCGACATGTCCCTTCATGAGGAAGTCGCCCTTGCCTTCATTGATGAGAGCTACAGCCTTCTGTGCTGCCTCTGTAAGATCGGGTACATCATAGATGTCCTCATCCGGAACTTCCATTCCGATCTCTTTTAAGATCCTTAAGATCTCGGGTTTGTCGCCGACCAGTACGGGCTTAACAAGTCCCTGATCTGCTGCCTGCTTAACAGCCTGGAGTGAATGCTCGTCAGCAGCTGCAGCCACTACGATACGGCTGACCTTTGTGTTGCCTTTTAACTTTCTTTCAATGATCTCGTCAAATGTCTTATAAACCATTTTGAA